>JAYZMM010000092.1:0-9668 GCA_036153155.1 Planctomycetota bacterium | reverse complement strand
ATTGATGCCATCGGCACCGTAGCCAATTAACAGACAGTGATGATGGACTTCGCGGGCTTCTCCTGTCTCGACCACGATGCCAATCCGTGTTCGTTGCGCCTTGCGGACCAAATGATGATGAACAGCACCGGTCGCCAGAAGTGCGCTCACAGGGACGCGCTCGGCCGACATCTCTCGATCGGAAAGGATGATGATACTCATTCCCGCTTCGATCGCTTCTTCCGCTTCCCGGCAAATGCGATCGAGCGCGGCGGTCAGCCCTTGGGGCCCTTCAGACCGCGGCCAGGTAATGTCGATCTGCTGAGCCCTCCAGCCACGGTGATCCATTTCTTTCATTCCGGCCAATTGCTCATTTGAGAGAATTGGATGTGGCACCCGCAGGCGATGACAATGTTCCTCAGAGGTCTCAAGTAGATTTCGCTCTGGACCGATCGCACACTCCAGCGACATTACGACCTCTTCTCGAATCGAATCGATAGCCGGATTGGTGACCTGCGCGAAGAGTTGTTTGAAATAATCGTAGAGCATTCGGGGTTGGTCACTCAAACAGGCGAGCGCCGAATCGTTACCCATTGAGCCGACCGGGTCCCGCAACTCTCGGATCAGCGGGAGCAGCATGAACTTGAGCGTCTCGATCGTGTAACCGAAGGCCCGCATTCGCGGAACCAAAGTCTCTTCATCCAAACCCTTGGCATGTTTGGGGTCGAGTTCGTCTAGTTCCATTCGCTGGTGTCGCAACCACTCACCGTAGGGTCGGAGTCGCGAGTATTTGTGCTTAAGCTCTTCGTCAGAGATCAGTCTGCCTCGCTCAAAATCGACGAGAAACATGCGTCCCGGCTGCAAGCGACCCTTTACTTTGACATTTTTGGGCTCCACCGGAAGCACGCCGACTTCACTGGCCATGATCACGCGGTCGTCGTGTGTGAGGTAATAGCGGGAGGGCCTGAGTCCGTTGCGATCGAGCACCGCACCAATGTATTTGCCATCGGTAAATGCGATCGAGGCCGGCCCATCCCAAGGTTCCATCAAGCAGGAGTGATATTCGTAAAAATTACGCTTATCCACGGGCATCGATTCGTGATTCTGCCACGCCTCGGGAACCATCATCATGACGGCTTCCTGCAGCGTGCGTCCGGTCATCAGCAAAAACTCGAGTACGTTGTCAAAGGTCCCCGAATCACTGCAATCAGGCTCACAAACCGGGAATAGTTTCTCCATTTCGTCCCCGAAAAGTGGAGATGACATTACACCTTCGCGAGCACGCATCCAATTCATATTACCCCGAAGCGTGTTGATCTCACCGTTGTGGCTCATGAACCGGCAAGGCTGGGCACGATCCCACGAGGGGAACGTGTTGGTCGAAAATCGGGAGTGGACCATGGCAAGGTGACTGGTGTATCGCGGATCGGCGAGATCCGGATAGTAGAGAATCAGCTGTTCGGTCGAGAGCATCCCTTTATAGATGATTACCTTGGTCGAAAGGGAACAGACATAAAACATTAGTCGTTGTGCGAGCGACTGATCCGACCGCAACCGGTGACTCGCCTGCTTGCGGATGAGGTATAGCTTGCGTTCGAAAGCATCGTCAACAAGACCATCGGCAGCCCCAATCACAAGCTGCTCGATCACTGGCTCGGCCAGGCGAGCCGTGGGACCGATGTCCGCTTTCTCCGTTTCCGTGGGAACCGGTCGCCAGCCCAGTAGCTGCTGGCCGTGCTCGAGCACGACTTCTTCAATCACCTTCTTGCAGGTTGCCCGTTCGTTTTCCACCTGTGGCAGAAAAACATTTCCTGCGGCAAATTGCCCTGCAGGCGGCAAGTCGATGCCCAGATCAATTTTTATCACCTCACGCAAGAATTCGTGTGGCAACGCAGTTAGAATCCCCGCTCCATCGCCGGTGTTTGCCTCACAACCGCATGCACCCCGATGATCCATATTGCGGAGAATTTCCTCCGCATCAAGGATGATTTGATGGCTGCGCTTGCCTTTGACGTGCGCAATAAAACCCACGCCGCAGGCGTCATGCTCATACTCCGGGTCATACAGACCCTGCTTGGCGGGCAGTTGCATCGCATGCTCCGCCGAATTTGATAATGATTTATTCGTGCCTGTCAAACCTTGCTCCTCGTTGGCTCTCCTACGCCAATTACGTTTCGTACGGCTTCAGCAGGATCGCCCTTAGCCATCATGCTTGCGGCACCAAGCAACCATCTCGTCAACCGACATATTGTCACGGTCGACCGCCTCGACTGCGACGTCTTCGGCAGTCACTGCTTCTTCGTCAGTTGCCTCATCAATTATGGAATCTGCCTCTGCCCCGTCGGTCGCGGCCACATCCTCTTCACCTTCGCCCGTGACTTCCGCTGCCTGGCTCGTGCCTGCCGGAGCCGACCCGGCATCACCCCGGGCCGCAGCGAGTTTTTCGGCAATGGTCATTTCACTCGAGTCTTTCGTCGCTGTGCCAGGCGCGGTTGCCTTTGCTTCCGCCTCAGCTTTAGGCTTCGCCTCAGACCCGGCATCGCCACGTGCGGCAGCCAGTTTCTCAGCGATGCTCATCTCGCTTGAGTCCTTCGTCGCTGCGGCCGGCGCAGTTGCCTTTGCTTCTGCCTCAGCTTTAGGCTTCGCCTCAGATCCGGCATTGCCACGTGCGGCAGCCAGTTTCTCAGCGATGCTCATCTCTTTCGACGCGGCCGGTTCCCCCGAAGCCTTAGCCCCCGAGTCCTGCATGCGGGCCATCTCAAGGGGAGAGAGTTTTTTATCTGCCGCTTTGTTCGCCGGTGACGGTTTTGCTGCTGATTTCTTTGCCGCGGGACGATCTGCTTTGGCCGCCTTCTTTTCTTTTGGCGGCGGACGATCAATCACCTTCAAAAAATCTACGTCGATGTCGAACCAACCGATATTGGAATAGTGGTCAAATTCGACCAAAGCTCGACCATTCATGTTGACTGTTTTCACGCGACCGGTCTGCCCCTTGAACCGCGCAAGCTCCGCACAACGGTCATCGACCAGCACAAATTTATCCGTGTAGTCGCGCTTGAGTTTTTCGATATGTTCAAAAACAGTCATGATCAGTCCTCCGACACTGTCATAGGTTTAGCCCATCATTTTCTCAATTTAACCGCCTCAAAACAAGGTCCGCACAGACCCGACTTTCAGTCGTGGGTAAAATGGCCGAATGCGACAATGGACGCAGATGATTCTGCAATTTCAATTGCCTGCCAGTTCCATTATCCTGTGACCGTCGCCAGTCTGGTGGTCGGTGCGTCGCAGACGGCGGATGCCGTCTAGCACGACCCCGAACCGCAATTTCCAAGAAAAATTCACAAGGGACAGGCCATGGCCGCGCAAAAACGCATTCTGGTCACCGGGGGTGCCGGATTTTTAGGCGCTTTCTTGTGCGAACGGATGGTGGCCGAAGGACATGATGTCATCTGCTTGGACAATTTTTTCACCAGCCAAAAAAGCAACATTGTCGACTTGCTCGAGCAACCCAATTTCGAATTTGTCCGGCACGACATCACCCATCCGATCTGGCTCGAGGTGGACGAGATTTACAATCTAGCCTGTCCGGCAGCACCCGGTCACTATCAGTTTAACCCGATCAAAACGCTAAAGACTTCCGTACTCGGAGCAATCAACGCACTGGGAATTGCCAAGCGGTGTCATGCAAAAATTTTGCAGGCTTCCACCAGCGAAGTTTATGGCGACCCCGAAATACATCCGCAACCCGAATCTTATCGTGGTTCGGTTAATCCGGTAGGACCGCGAGCCTGCTACGACGAAGGCAAGCGTGCTGCTGAAACGTTGTTCATGGAATATCACCGCATGAACAAGGTAAATGTTCGCATCGTCCGTATCTTCAATACATACGGACCTCGAATGCACCCCTACGATGGCCGTGTCGTATCAAATTTCATCGGCCAGGCAATACGAGGAGAAGACATAACCGTGTTTGGCGATGGCAGCCAGACACGGTCGTTCTGTTATCGCGACGATTTGATCGAGGGCTTAGTGCGAATGATGAACGGACCGGATAATTTTATCGGACCGGTCAATCTGGGTAACGCCGGAGAGTTCACGGTGCTTGAACTGGCAGAGCTTGTTATCGAGATGACCGGCAGCAAGTCCAGAATTGTGCACAAGGAACTTCCAGCCGACGATCCACTCCGTCGGCAACCCGATGCAACGCTTGCCGAAGAAAAGTTAGGCTGGAAACCGGTAGTCTCCCTAAGAGAGGGGCTGGAAAAAACAATTGCGTGGTTTCAGCAGATCGACTGGGCCGATTATCGCCCGCCCACGCCCAACTTCTGAGTCCTCGTTAATTGACTCGAATGCTCGCCACCTTTGCGCAGATGGTATTCCTTCCGCAATCGGAACCCGAAAAGTGACTTATGGCCGCCTCGAGTTGGCGATTTGGGGGAGCGATTGATTGTCTCGGGCCACGAAACACAGTAACCTAATGGTGGAGGGACACGAAAGGAAACATGCCGTTTTCCGTACGAGCTTGCCCTTTAACTACCAGTCTCATCGTAGCGCTCATCGTGGCGTGAGCGTATGGGCAGGAGAGGCAATGTCTGGCGAATCTACATCGGTTGATGCACAGTACGTCCAAGCGACCAAGCAGCAAGTCCGCAATATGGTTGCGGAAATTGCTCAGTTGGCCAAATCGGATGCCGATGCATCACAGTTTTATGAGGCGTTGCTTACCCGCGCTGTCTCAGCGCTCGTAGCAACTGGCGGCGCGATCTGGATGCTCGATGAAGAGCAGCGGCTGCAGCTCAAATATCAAATCAATCTACAAGGAACAGGCTTAGCGGAGAGCGAAGAAGCCCAACGCAAACACCATCGCCTGCTGCAACATAGTTTGACCAAGTCGGAAGGCATGCTCGTGGCACCCCAATCGGGAGGCCAGGGTGAAGAGGAAGGCGCCAATCCCACCGATTGGCTACTTGTGCTCGGGCCCGTGATGAGTGATCGGGCAGTGCGTGGTGTAATCGAAATTTTCCAGCGACCCGGTGCTGGACCCGTAACGCAACGGGGTTATCTAAGATTTCTGCTGCAACTTTGTGAATTGGCAGGTAACTATCTTGCGTCCCAAAAACTCCGCAGCTTTGAGGATCGCCAGACGCTATGGGGTCAACTGGAACACTTCACCAAAGCGGTGCATGCGAGTCTCGACCCGCTTCGCACCGCTTATACGGTGGTCAATGAGGGGCGGCGATTGATTGAATGCGATCGCGTTAGCTTGGCCATCGCGCGGGGTCGCAAATGCCGCATTGAGGCAATCAGCCATCAAGACACTATCGATCGACGCTCGAATATAGCCGTATTGCTCTCTCAACTTGCAACGCGGGTGGTCGCTACCGGCGAACCGCTCTGGTACGCCGGGAATACGGAAGATATGCCACCCCAGGTGGAAGAGGCCATTCACCATTATGTAGACGAATCACACGCCAAAGTGGTTGGGGTGCTGCCGCTTCTAAAACCGGCCGAGGAAAAACCGGAAGCGGAGGAAGATGATCCCGAACCACAGGACACCGTGGTGGGTGCACTGATTGTCGAACAATTCGACCAGTCGAGCTTGACCGATCGCGTGCGCAAACGGGTCGATGTCGTCAAAGATCATGCCGCCTCGGCCATGACCAATGCCCTGGAACACGACGGTATTTTTCTGATGCCGCTCTGGCGGACGATCGGAAAGTATCGCTGGATCGTGCAGGCTAAAACGCTCCCCAAAACAGTCACGGTCGCTGCGTTGATCGGGTTGCTGATTCTAGGGCTGATTGTGATTCCCATCGACTTTGAAATTGAAGCTCGCGGGCAACTGCAACCGGCCGACCGACAAGATATTTTTGTCGAAGAGGGCGGCTTGATTGACAAAATTTATCCCGAAATCCAGCACGGAAGTCGGGTCGAAAAGGGGCAACCATTGCTGAAGCTGAGCAGCCTCGACCTGGAAGGACAACTGACTGACATTCAAGGGCAACTCAACGCGACCGGCGAACAGATGCGATGGATCAATAACTCGCTGGCCGGTGGCACAGATGATCTTCCGCTCAGCGAGCGGCATCGTCTTCGTGGCCAACTAATGCAACTCAAAAAAACCTCCCAATCCTTGCGGAAACAATTAGATGTGCTGAATGAAAAGGAAAAACGCCTGATCATCAAAAGCCCGATCAGCGGGGAAATTGTAACTTGGGATGTGCGCCAACGCCTTTACGGCCGAACCGTGGAACCTGGCCAGATCGTATTGAGTGTAGCCCAACCGGAAAACGATTGGGAATTGGAACTGGAGGTTCCCGACGACAAAATCGGCTTCATCTCAGAGCGTGAAGTGGAACTCGCGGCAGAGCAACCTCCACGGACGATTCCGGTCGCGTACATCCTGGCAACCGAACCGGACCACGAAATGGAGGGCACGGTCAAAGAAATCCAACAGACTGCAGAAGTCCGGGAAGATCAGGACAACACGGTACTCATTCTGGTGAACATCGATCGCGACTCGATCGATCCGCAGCAATTGCGGATGGGGACGAGCGTGACGGGCAAACTGGATTGTGGTCGCCGTTCAATCGGTTTTGTACTGTTTCACGACCTGATCGCCTGGATTCAAACCAAAATATTGTTCCGGCTGTAAGTGACCGCTTGTTACCTATGGCTCGAAACACTTTTCCTTTGGAGAAACTCTAATGATCCAACGCACCACGGATGCTTGCAGTGTGAAACCATGGTTCGGTCAGTTCTGCCTTGCATTTGCAAGTTGCATGTCCCTGGCCTCAGTCCTAGCGCATCCCTGCCTAGCAGAAGATATTGTGGTCGAAGATTGCTATGTTTCGCCCCTGAACGATGTCGATGTTCCAGCCGAAGCGCAGGGGGTCATTCGCGCCCTGGACGTCGATGAGGGACACACCGTGGTCGCCGGCGAAACTCTGGCAACGATCGATGATCGCGAGGCGCAGATCAACAAGGACCTGGCAAAAATTGAGTTGGAAAAGGCGTCCGAACAAGCGGCCAATGACGTCCGTATCCGTTATGCCAGGGAAGATGCCAAGGTTTCCGCGTCGGAACTTGATGCCGCCAGAACGGCGAATCAAAGGCAACCGGGAACATTCGGCGAGGCAGAGATGCGAAAAATGCGACTTCAACTTTCCCGCTCGACGCTCGGAATCGAACAGGCCGAACTGGATCAAAAAGATTACATCTATGCCCGGGAGAGCAACAAGGTGAAACTGAGGGCCGCTGAGGAAGAAATCGGGAGGCGGAATATTGAAGCCCCGTTTGACGGTGTAATTGTGGATATTCAAGCGCACAAGGGAGAGTGGGTCAATCCGGGAGACCCATTACTGAGACTGGTGCAGATGGATCGTTTGAGTATTGATGGATTTCTCAATGTCAAAGAGGACCGAGGCCGTGTCCAGAACGGAATGCCAGTGATCGCGATGGTCGAGACTGGCGCCGAAAAATTTGAGACCCGGGGAAAGGTCTCCTTCATCAGTCCACTCGTTCAGGCCGGCGGGAATTTCCGCGTCCGCGTGGAAGTCGAAAACACCAAGAAGAATGATCAGTGGATGCTGCGTCCCGGGTTGCCCGCGACATTCCGTATTCCCGTGCAATAACTGATGGTCACACTCACCGACAGCCTCGTATCGGCCTCTTCGCGACCGCTGACTGTCCGTTGTCGGCCCGATTTAACGAGTCGCAAACAACTCTACCACGGCAGTCCTTACTGGATTGTCAAAGAACCGGTCGGATTGAATTACTTCCGCTTCCAGGAGGAAGAGTTTGCCATTCTGCAAATGCTCGATGGCAAAACGAGCCTGGACGAAATCAAAGAGCAATATGAAGTCCGATTCCCGCCGGGCAAGATCAGCGTGGAGGAAATTGCCCGCTTCGTCGGAAATCTGTTCCAGAGTGGCCTGCTAATGGCAGATGTGGAGGGACAGGGCAAGCAGTTGATCATTCGCAAGGAGGAGCGACAACACAAGCAGCTAATGGCCACCCTCTCCAACGTGCTGGCAATCCGCTTTAAGGGCATTGATCCGGAGCGTTTGCTAACCTGGCTTTACCCGAAAACCCAGTGGTTCTTCACCACAACCGCCGTCACGATCTGCCTAACTCTTGGCTTGGCCGCTTTGCTGCTGGTGGGAGTGCAGTGGGAAACATTTCAGGCCAAACTACCTTCATTCCACACTTTTTTTGCAGGGAAAAACTGGATCTGGCTGGGACTGACGCTCGCCATCACCAAGGTCCTCCATGAGTTCGGCCACGGACTCTCCTGCAAACACTTCGGAGGCGAATGTCACGAAATGGGTGTAATGATCCTCGTGCTCACCCCGTGCCTTTACTGCAATGTCTCCGATTCCTGGATGCTACCCAATAAATGGCATCGCGCTGCGATCGGTGCGGCTGGAATGTATGTGGAAGTGGTAATCGCCTCGCTGGCAACGTTCTGCTGGTGGTTTACCGAACCGAACACGATCATTAACCAGGTGTCGCTCAGCATCATGTTTGTCTGCTCAGTAAGCACGTTATTGTTCAACGGCAATCCATTGCTACGTTACGATGGATATTACATTCTTTCTGATATTCTAGAGATCCCTAACCTGCGACAGAAATCAAGTTCGATTCTGAATCGCAAACTCGGTTCCATCTGCCTTGGCATCGAGGCAGCAGAGGACCCTTTCTTACCGCAAAAGAAACAGGGATTGTTTGCCCTGTATAGCATCGCGGCAGTGGTTTACCGCTGGTTGATCGTCTTTGGAATTGTCTTTTTCCTCTACAAGGTTTTTGAGGGAACCGGTTTTGAAATCATCGGTCAGCTAATCGCTACCTTTTCGCTTTACGGCCTTATCATTCAGCCGATCTGGAAGCTCGGAAAATACTTATCGGTTCCCGGGAGGATCCATAGCATGAAAACCCCCAATCTTCTTGGCACGCTGGGAGTCATCGCAGTTTTATTAGCGATCTTTCTTTTCGTTCCACTACCCCATCACGTCATCTGCCCCTTGGAAATACAGCCTCACCAGGCGGCACGAGTCTATGTGGAGGTACCCGGAATTCTAACCAAGACGTACGTCCAATCGGGCTCGATCGTGGCAAAAGGTGCCAAACTTGCCGAACTCAATAATCTCGACATCACCCTCGAGACGGTGCGACTTGAGGGGGAACTCTCAGTGCTAAAGGAAGAAATAGCACACCTTCATTTTGAACGCAATCAAACGCGGGGTGAAGCTGCACGCCGGGCGAACAACGAGTTACTCGCCGCCGAAGAAAGAATGGCCAGCGCAAAAACACGACTCGATCAACAGCAAGAGGATTTGACCCGACTCACTCTCACCGCGCCACGAGCAGGATACGTCTTTCCTCCCCCCTTCCGTTCCGGACAGGCCACGGTAGATGGACTGCTTCCGACATGGTCCGGCACACCTCTGCAACACAAAAATGAGGGTGCTATGCTGCAAACCAGCGAGTTGTTTTGTCAGATCGGCGACCCGAAAGAGATGGAGGCCGTGCTGGCAATCAATGAGTCAAATCGCAATTTTGTCGCGCAGGGCCAGGCAGTGGAAATCATTATTAACCATCTTCCCGATCTCACCTTTGAGTCCACCATTGAACAGATCGCAACAACCGAGATGACCGAGCCACCTCGCAGGCTCACCGAGCGGGCC
>JAYZMM010000091.1:0-5841 GCA_036153155.1 Planctomycetota bacterium | reverse complement strand
GAAAGTCATCAAGCATGGGGCCGGGGATATCCTGAAGCAAACGATCGACAGTGGGTCGTACAACGGTTTCTATCGGTTGGATATCGACTAATTTTACACTGTAAACTGTGTTGCGCAAACGCCTTTCGAGGAACGAGCCATTCTGGCGAAAGTCCGCTTCTTATCCCTCAAGACTTTTGATTAACTTTCACATGCTGGTCACTGGTTAGACGCAAATCTTCTGCCTGAAGCCCAAAGGTTTGAATCTCGATCCCCGCCTTTTTTCGACTCGGCAGAACCAGCAAAAGTGCCATCTCGGGAACCTTTCTGCAACATTCGATCGCTTGCTCCGAGCCCATCACAAAGCATGCCGTCGAAAGCGCATCGGCCCAGGCGGCACTGGGATGCAAAACGGTCGCCGAGAGAACACCCGTATCGACCGGTGAACCAGTGCGCGGATCCAAAATGTGCCCGTAGCGACGTCCGTGATAATGAAAAGACTGCGACTGTGAACCGGATGTCGAAAGGGCCCTGTCTGCAAGCTGAATTTCAGCCAAACGTTCGGTGGGTCGCAACGGGTGCACCAGACCGACACGCCACGGATCCTCGCCCCGTTTGGAAGCTCGTTTTCCACACGCGAGCACACTGCTTCGCCCACCATGAAACAGAAAATTTTCAATACCCTGCATCCGCAGAAGATTACTTGCCTCCTCAATCGCAAACCCTTTTCCGATACCGCCAAAATTAATTGCCACTCCCGGACGCAGGAACCGCAGCTGTTGTTTCCTGGGATCAAAGCGAATATGGTCGCTGCCCACATCAGCGAGTGAGGCACGCAACGCCTCTTCCGATGGCATGGCCCCCGAACGTCGCGCCTGACTCCATAAATCGGCCAGTGGGCCTGCTGTGATATCAAACGCACCACCTGTTAACTCAAATAACTCAAGGCTCAGTTCAATCAATTGGGTAAGCGGATCGCTGAGGTTGACAGGCTCTGCCGCGGCTCGCTGATTCACTCGTGCCACCTCGCTGTCTCGACGGTAAACAGTGAGCATCGACTCAAGTGCATCGATTTCATCGAGGGCCGTAATCGCAATTTCGCTATCCTCTGCATACTGTCCCGCGTTGAGAAACACCTGAAATTGACAAGCCATCGCTCTGCGACCGATGCGAATCAAATAGGTTTCTTCCTGTGGATCAGTAACCCAGTCGGCAAGTGAATCTGCAGTTACCGTATCTCCCGTGGACAATGATTTAGCCTTCCCCTGAATAAAGTTGCGTCGGGAGGTTTTTTTTGATGGTGACATAGAGGAGTCCAAAATTCGTGGCACAATGCAACGCAGGAGTAAACGTATTATACGTTAAACGGTATAAGCTTCAGTCCTGATGCTAGTCGGAAACTGTGTTTTTATATCGCCAACTTACAATGTTTTGTTGTTCGTCATTTACTTTTGGCTGCAACCGCATATGCGGTCAGCTTTTCGAAATGGAGTTCTTGCAGTGCCGAGTTGGATAGCCACTTTTGACCCAAACGCCCTCCCATGGAGCCAATCATTTCGCTTTGCGTAGACTTGAGGGATGGGCAAGGATCTCGACGCCAGCGAAACTGAATCTGCAGTATCTACAGGGGACCGCTTTGACCCGTGTCGCTAATCGATTTCTGTAAAGTGTTCATATCGATCCGAAGCTACCACACTGGGCCCGCAGCAGGGAGGGCTTGGTCTGCATATATAAGTATTCTTTAACGGGCATCAGGAGGATAGCCCGACAACGCTCGAAGCTATTAAAATGAAAGAGGAACTCCATTTTGATGCCTTCATGATGCCAATGTCTGAGAACACGCTATCCACGCTCGATTGCGCGATCATCGGTGGCGGCATTTCTGGCCTGACCGCCCTGTACGCGGTTCACCAAAAGTGCCCCGCATGGCGTATTCGCCTGTTTGAAACACAGGATCGCTTGGGGGGTATTCTGGAGACGCGGAATGAAAATGGATTTTTGATCGAAACTAGCGCTGACAGTTTTATCACCGATCCATCCGCCGCCCTCAAGTTGTGCGAAGACTTGGGCCTGGGCAAGGAGCTTATCTCCACGCGGGCGACCGGTCGCCGTGCCGAGGTACTCTATCGAGGTCGACTCACCGCGATTCCCGACGGATTTCAAATCATGGGCACCCGCAAACTCCTTCCGTTGCTGACTTCGCCCATTCTCAGTTGGCGCGGAAAATTACGTGCCTGTTGCGAGCCGCTGATCAAGGCACACACCGGCGTGGACGATGAATCACTCGCCGCATTCGCCAAGCGACGTATGGGGCGGGAAGCTTTTGATCGTTTAATCGCCCCTCTAGTCGGTGGAATTTACACAGCAGATCCGGAAAAGCTAAGCATGGCTGCTGCCTTACCCCGATTTCGCGAAATGGAACGTACGCACGGAAGTATTTATCGCGGTCTGAAAGCGGAGGCCAAGCAATCGCTGAAGTCCGCTCCCGGATCTGGCGCGCGCTATAGTTTGTTTGCGACTCCTCGCGGGGGATTAGGGCAATTGCTCGAGAAACTTGCGATGCAAGTGCCCTCCGATGCGGTACGTAAAGGCGCCGAAATCAATTATCTGGAAAGACAGGCCGATGGCTTGTGGCGACTTGAATTGAACGGCTCTGAAAGATTCGCTGCACGCAAACTCATCATTGCCATACCCGCTTTTCGGGCAGCTCAGTTGCTTCAGAACGTGGATGTAAAGTTGGCCGAATCCCTGCAAGAGATTCCATATGCGAGTTGCGCAGTAGTCTGTCTAGCGTACGACAAAACTCAGTTCCGTCGGCTGCCGGAAAGCTTCGGTTTCATCGTACCCGCCTGTGAGCAACGCCCGATATTGGCTGCCAGTTTTACGAGCAATAAATTTTCAAATCGAGCGCCGGATGATCAATGGTTGGTGCGCGTGTTTTTAGGAGGCGCGTGCCAAGAAGCGATTCTGGAGCAATCTGATACTCAACTCGCAGAAATTGCGAACCGTGAAATGCAGCAGATTCTCGGCGTCCGCGGGGCACCATGCCTTAAAATGGTCGTTCGCTGGCCGCGATCAATGCCACAATATCACGTCGGACACACCCGCCGAATTGAGCAGATCGAAAACCGTGTGTCACAACTTCAAAATGTCGCCCTTATCGGCAATGCCTACCATGGGGTGGGTATTCCGCAGTGCATTGATGGAGCGATAAGGGCTGCGGAATTGCTCGTTGAAAGACCGTAGCACTAGCGGATCGTGTCTAGGTCTTCGGGTTTGGCGGCCGCAGCCCGCTGGTTTTCCCGATGTATCGCTTCATAGACCTCACGGCGATGAACCGGTATTTCGCTCGGTGCATCAATACCTAATCGCACCCGGTCGCCACGCACGTCGACAATCGTGACCACGACGTCCTCGCCGATCATTATGCTTTCATCACGTTGTCTAGATAGTACGAGCATCTGAAATAGTTCTTCGAAAAAGCGTGTTATGCGGTTCTCTGGAGTCCGCCCGGGGATGCAGTGATCGGGTAATCGACCGCCCAGTCATCAAGATTGACAACCTGTCGACCGATGCGACGTTGACAATTCATCAGCAAAGGTGCCAGGAGGTTCACCGCAAATCCGGTTGAAGTCTTTCCCACGGCAACCAGGACCTGAAGTAGATCGTTCTCGCGTTTTCCTAGAGCTGCCCAATCATTCTTCTCGATTCGAAGGGTGAAATCCGGAACAAACGTTCGCGGATCCACGAGCGGCAAGGCAATTTCACCCTGTTGCGTCGATTGGATCCAGAGGACGCGATCTCCCGCTCTGGGCGAAAGCAACACCCAGCTACGACAATCCTCCAGACCGATTAGTCCGGCGGGAAAACAGAGTGTCTTCCCCATATCGCATTGAAGTCTGCCGAAGCGTGAGGTATTCAGTTCCATGCCCGCCGCCTACCTTCCGTGGTCTCGCTAGGGCTTTTCCATGACGCACTAGCAACGCTATCTGCCTGATTCATCGGCCCAAAAGCAGGGAAAAAAGAGAAAAAAGCTGCGAGACGGCGCTGCTGCTACAGGTGGACCACCGGTTAGAAATTAGGCAGCTTTTGAGGGCAATTGATCCGAATAACCGGACTTGGTGTGGATCCCAGTCCACCTGCGGACTGCCATGCAAACCAAATGCCCGCCAAAGGCACAGGAAAGTTTCAACGCACTTTCAGCCCGATGCACACGACCCACCAGAGGTACACAATCCAGATCGCAATCCGGATCCGGGTTATAGAGATTCAGTGTGGGCGGGGCAAATCCATCGCGAAGCGAGAGTACCGTGAGCGCAAGCTCCACACTCCCTGCCGCATTAACCAAATGACCGATGCTTGATTTGTTGGCTCCCACCAGGATATCACTTGCCGCATGGCCCAACGCGGCACGAATGCCTCGGGCCTCCACCAGATCGTTCTGACGCGTTCCGGTGCCATGCGCGTTGATATATCCGATTTCAGCCGGTTCCATATCTGCCCGCCTGAGTGTTTCTGTAATCAAATAGCGGAGCGGATCGCTATTCTGGGCCATGCTGGTCACGTGGTGTGCTTCACCAAGCATGGCGCCCGCACTCAGTTCCGCATAAATGTGCGCGCCGCGTGCAATGGCATGGTCCAGTCGCTCCAAAACAAACATTGCCGACCCTTCTCCCATGACGAATCCCGTGCGATCTCGATCGAAGGGGCGACACGCCCTGCTCGGATCCTGGTGCTCGGCCAAGACCCGCAATTGACGAAACCCGGCGGCAAACAGCGGATTGATTGCCTCTGCACTACCGGCCAACGCTAGATCACACTGTCCATCACGAATTCGTCTGACAGCAGAGAGGATATCGATCAAGCCGCTTGCACACGCTGTCGAGTGGCAACTTCTAGGACCGAAAAGACCGTGCTCCAGGGCAACCTCCGAACATGCGGTATTGGGCATCCATTGATGCCATGCAGGGACCTCCCCTTCGGCTTTGCCCTCCAGACCGATAATTTCAGCGATGCCCGCAGTGTCCCCCATATGACCGCTAATTGCGCAGGCAAATCTATCGCGATCCACCGCAGACCAGTCAAGCGATGCATCTTCAATCGCTGATCTGGCTGCCTCCTGACAAAGTGCAATGACCTTTAATTGCCCACTATGAGGCACTTCAAGGTCTACCGGAGCACCGATAAGCAAGTCATCGGGAATGCCCCGTAATCCCGCAATGGATCGTACGCCACTTTTGCCCTGCTGCACACTTTGCCAAGTCGACTCAGCAGTCTTACCAACAGAGGTGAGCATGCCGATGCCGGTAATGACCACCGGTTCGCAGCGGGAATAGTTTTTTTCAAAGCGCATGAGTAGCGTTTCCACAACCAACAAGTATGGCAAGGGGCAGGAGAGTACCGAATCAGATGCTGGTTGTCAGCACGGATTTGACTAATTTCGCGTGGCACAGTATCGCGAGTGCAGGCATCGCTATCGCCAACATCCCAAAGCCAGGACACCACGAAATGCCCACCAAAAACCACTTATCCAATAAATCGTGGGTTTAGATCCCATTTTTTGCTTTATTTAATTTTTTTTGTGGGTTTATTGCCCTTGATACTTGACTTTGTATTTTTTTATGGCATAACGGGTCGCAGTTGAGAAAAAACGTGCAATGGAAGAAGCAGACGATCTAATTCTCGGGGAATTCCCCCGGCAACTGGACGAACGCTTTCGAGTTTCCATCCCGCAGGAGTGGGTGCAGCCTCTGGTAGAGGCGGACGGATTTTGCACTTTGGCGAAGGAGCGGCCCGGATGCCTCAGCCTATGGAATACGAGACGTTCACAAGACGAACTGGATGCCGGCATGGCTCTGGTGC
>JAYZMM010000090.1:0-9582 GCA_036153155.1 Planctomycetota bacterium | reverse complement strand
ATCACTGTCGGTTGATTCAATCTCCCGACGAATTTGATCCACTCGACCCTCAATATCGGCCTTCTTTCCCGAACCTCCAACCATCGTTGTCTCATCGGTTGAAATTGTGATCTTTTTCACTTTCCCTAAGTCAGAAAGCTTTACGGCGTCGAGGGCGATACCGAGGTCTTTAAAGACAGCAGTGCCACCGGTTAGCACAGCCAAGTCACCCAACATCGCTTTGCGACGATCTCCGTAACCAGGTGCTTTTACGGCACAAACATTAAGAATCCCACGCATCTTATTAACCACTAGAGTGGCAAGCGCTTCACCGTCGACATCCTCAGCAATAATAAGCAGCGGCTTATTTTCTTTACTCACTGCTTCGAGAATCGGAACCAGATTTTTAGCATTAGAAATCTTTTCTTCGTAAATCAATACGAGGCAATTTTCCAATTCAACAAGCTGGCGATCAGTATCGGTAACAAAGTGGGGGGAGAGGTACCCTCGATCGAATTGCATTCCTTCAACAACCTCTACTGTTGTTTCTGCTCCTCGACCCTCCTCAACGGTGATTACCCCATTCTTGCCAACTTTTAAGAATGCATCCGCCAGAACCGCACCAATAGATGGGTCATTATTCCCAGCAATAGTGGCAACCTGGGTAATTTCTTTTTTGTTTTTTTCGTCAACCTTGGTGGCCCGAGAGAGGATAGCTGTGCGAACCGCCTCGGCCGCCTTCCCGATGCCACGGGCAAGTGCCATGGGGTCAGCACCGGCGGCAATCATCTTGAGGCCTTCTTTGTAAATTCCTTCGGTAAGCACCGTGGCAGTTGTGGTACCATCCCCCGCAACATCGTTTGTTTTGGTTGCCGCTTCTTTTACAAGCTGGACTGCCAAGTTCTCATTAGGATCATCCAACTCGATATCCTCAGCCACCGTGACTCCATCTTTGGTGACCTTGGGGGAGCCCCAACCTTTATCGAGCACCGCATTGCGACCCCGAGGGCCAAGCGTGCTGCGAACGGCTTTGGTGAGTTTGGTCACACCAGCAGCCAGTGGTTGTCTTGCCTCGTCATCGAAGACCATTTTTTTTGCCACGGTCGAATTCCTCCTGAGCGGAAAGATTAAAATTATGCGGGAAAGCGGGACATGGAGCCCGCCTTTTTGGCAGGGTTACGGGGTTAGAACCCATTAACGGAGCAATACGGATGCCAAGTGAAGATAAAATCATCTAAGTCATTGTTTTAAAATGACTTGTGAAAATTTTAATGGGTGCTTAGCAAAATCACCATTTTGGCCCGATCAATCAAAACCGTGCCATTTTGGCAGTTTTATTGTTTCCAGGCTCAGGGATTGAAATTCTCATCGCCTGAGAGCGAGAGTGCAAATCCGGCAAGCAGTTCGGCAGTCTGGTCGATATCGCTGAGTGAAATCGTTTCCACTGCACTGTGCATATAACGATTGGGGACACTGACCAAGGCAGTGGCAACTCCGCTCCTTGTGACTTGCAGGGAATTGGCATCGGTCGGGGTCGCTCGACCAATGGCGGCCAACTGGTAATCAATACCTTTGTCTTTTGCAACTTCGATCAACCTCTCAACGACTCGTGGGTTACAGTTTGGACCTCGAGTAATCACTGGTCCACCACCGAGTTTGATGTCTCCCTCGGTCTTTTTATCCACCGTAGGACAATCCGTTGCATGCGTAACATCAACTGCAATTCCAACCTGAGGATCAATACCATAGGCGCTGGTTCTAGCACCACGTAATCCTATTTCCTCCTGTACGGTAGAGACTGAATATAGCGCACACGCAAGTTGCCCTTCCGCAGCTCGTCGGAGTGCCTCAATCACCACCCAAAGACCCGTCTTATCATCCATTCCGGGTGAGTTTGCAAAGTCATCGGAAAGCATCTCAAAAGAAAGGGCAAACGTGACCGGATCACCTACGCGGATTTTTTCCGCCACCTCATCCTTGCAGGTGGCACCAATATCAATCCATAAATCCTTAATTTTCGGGACCTGCTTTCGCTCCTCATCTGTAAGCAGATGGATCGGCTTACGCGCGATTACACCTCGGACTGGTCCCGATGCACTCCAGACGGTAAGGCGTTGTCCAATGAGTTGTTGTGGATCCCATCCACCGATTGGTTGAACGTAAATATAGCCGCTCTCGTCAATATGCTGGACGATTAGCCCGATCTGATCGCAGTGCCCCGCGTACATCACTCGGAGTGGTGCTTGTGGATTTTTACAGGCAATCACATTACCGTGAGAATCGCTGTCGACGGTATCTGCAAATTCGCTGATATAGGATCGAACGATATTCTGAACGGGTTGCTCATAGCCTGAAGGACTAGGTGTTTCTAAGATATTTTTAAAAAACTCGAGTGCTTTCTCAATCATTATTCCTTGCCCTTCGGACGCGTGCCAATCAGAATTCAAAAGTGATCTATTACTTAATGTACGTTGACTCCTACTGGGGGGCAACGTGGTCGATGGATGGTCGTCGTTCTATCGCTTGACGACCCGAATGAGCCAACCCTAGGATGGGGGACTCGTTTTCGTACTACAGGCAAATGTGATGGAAAAAACGAAGATTGCAATTGTGGGACTTGGCACGGTAGGCACCGGTGTGGCCAAGTTGCTATTGGAGCAGGCCGAGCGGATACAGCGGCATGCTGGTCGGGAAATTGTGTTGGAAAAGGTAGTGGTCCGAGACTGCAACAAAGTGAGAGATATAGCACTTCCTCCAAATATATTGACGGATCGACTCGAGCAGGTCACACAAAACACTGATATACAGTGCGTGGTCCAGTTGATAGGTGGAGTGGAGCCTGCGCGTACGATCATGCTGCAACTCTTGGAGAGCGGGAAGGATGTCGTCACCGCAAACAAGGCACTGCTTGCGGAGCATGGTGCCGAATTATTTGACCGCGCCAGGGAACTCGGGCGGGCGATTGCCTTTGATGCCGCTGTGGCAGGGGGTATTCCGATTGTCACTAATATTGGTCAATGTCTTTCGGCTAATCGCATTGAGTCCATCCATGGGATTTTAAATGGAACGTGCAATTTCATTATTTCCCAAATGGAAGAACTAGGCGTCTCTTATGAGCAGGCAGTCCGGGAGGCTCAGGAGCGCGGCTATGCGGAAGCCGATCCCACAATGGACGTTAATGGAAACGATGCTGCTCAAAAATTGGCGTTACTTGCTCATTTGGCGTTCGGTTCCAGGGTGCACTGGAAAGAAATACCTTGTGACGGAATCGAATCGCTGCGGCCGGTTGACCTACAATATGCACGTGAACTCGGTTATCGATTGAAATTACTGGCCGTAGCGCGTCTGGAGGATGGGGAACTGGAATTGCATGTCGGCGTTCAGTTGGTGCGACGAGATTCGCCGATGGCTGAGGTAGGGGGGGCATATAATGCCATTCGTCTGATTGGAGATGCGATTGGTCGCGTCTGGTTTCAGGGAATGGGTGCCGGCAGAATGCCAACCGCGTCGGCCGTGGTTGCGGATTTGATTGATATGGTTGTGGGTCGGACTGCGATCACATTTCAAACACTTCAGCTTTGGTCAGAGCAACCCGCTCGAATACTTCCACGCCCTTCCTTCACCACCGCAACTCGTTACTATCTGCGCTTTACGGTTAAAGATCATCCTGGGGTTTTGGCGGAAATTACTGGTGCGTTGAGTAAAGAGGGTATTTCTATTGCTTCTTTTATTCAACATGAAAGGCATGAATCAGTCGACGATCGCGTTCCCTTGGTGATTATGACTCATCAAACGACGGTGGGGGCTGCGGATCGAGCGATAGAAAAAATTAATCGACTGGAAATGGTGGCTGAGCCTGCTGTCCGAATGCGTATTCTTGACTAAATTTTAAATCGGCGGTGTGGTGAGATTGCAGGTTGAACAAAAAACAAGTTTAAGTTGATCAATGAAATACGCAATTGTCATTCCGGATGGCGCTGCCGATGAACCCCAAGAAGCACTCGGAGGGAAAACTCCGCTTGCAGCCGCTAAGACTCCTGCCATGGATGCCATCGCTTCGTGTGGTGTGGTTGGTGACGCGAATCATGTGCCGGAGAATTTACCTGCTGGTTCCGCTGTCGCGAACATGAGTCTGCTTGGATACGATCCGATGGTTGCATTTACGGGTCGTGCACCCATTGAAGCTGCGGCGCAAGGCATTGTGCTTGACGAGGAAGATTGGGCGATCCGGTGTAATTTAGTCACGATTCAAGATCAGGTAATGTGTGATTTTACTGCTGGACATATTTCAACCCCGGAGGCAACGGCTCTTCTTCAAACACTTAATGAAAAACAAAGCAATGAAAATATACAGTGGACACCAGGTGTCAGTTATCGAAATTTGCTTATTTGTCGCGGGGCCGACCATACCTGGCCCTTTGATGCCGATACACGGACCACGCCGCCGCACGATTTGACCGATGGCAAAGTGGTCGATCACTATCCTCGTGGTGCGGGAAGCGATTTTTTGAATCAATGGATGCGAGAAAGTGTTGCTCTCTTTGATGATCACCCAATCAATCAGCAAAGAATCGCCGCTGAGAAACTTCCGGCTACGAATGTTTGGCTTTGGGGTCAGGGTCGACGACCACAGTTAGGGCTATTTGCTGATAGATTTCAGCTTCAAGGGGCGATGATTACTGCGGTCGACTTGTTGAGGGGATTGGCAACATTGATTGGTTGGCAGAATGTGCATGTTCCGGGCGCGACCGGATATACCGATACCGATTACAGCGCGAAGGGAAGAGCCGCTATCGAGACATTACAGTCACAGTCGACCGATTTGGTATGTGTCCACATTGAAGCACCAGACGAAGCTTCCCATGAGGGTGATCTCGAAAAGAAAATTGAAGCGATCGAAGCAATCGATCAAAAAATTGTAGGCCCCCTATATGAATCTTTACAGGCAATCAATGATTTCCGTATTTTAATTTGCCCCGACCACCCAACTCCTGTCCGTACTAAAACACACAGTCATGGCCGCGTACCATTTACAATGGCCGGTTATGGTATACCGGTTGATGGAAACTCCACTTACAACGAGGTTTCGGCTGAGCAGTCGGAAAATCACCTCATTGCGGGTCATAGACTCATGGAACAGTTCATCAATGGATCACAATAAAATAATTCTCATGTAATTCACTGGTTTCCAGAGACTTTAAGTAAAACTCCAAGTTGTCGTACTTCCACTCAATTGTCTTAAAGACGAAAAAAATTTTATGGGTATCATCGTACAAAAATTCGGGGGTACAAGTGTTGCAGATAGTGAAAAAATTCTTGCTGCTGCGCGAAAAGCGGTTTCCACCCAACAGCAAGGCAACCAAGTTGTGATGGTTGTCAGTGCCATGGGGAAAAACACCGATATGCTGGTTGATCTGGCACAGCAGATTAACAGCCGTCCGCCGGCACGCGAAATGGATATGTTACTTTCCACAGGAGAACAGGTCAGTGTGGCGTTAATGGCAATGGCAATCCATTCACTCGGGAGCGAGGCGGTCAGTCTGACCGGGGCGCAAATCGGCATCCGAACCGATAGTTCCCACACCCGCGCCCGAATCCAATCGATACCGACCGACCGCATGCGTCAATTGCTCGATGAAAACAAAATTGTGATTGCAGCTGGGTTTCAAGGTATTGATGAAAATTTCAATATCACCACCCTAGGGCGTGGTGGCAGCGATCTCACGGCAGTTGCACTCGCTGCCGTCCTCAAAGCGGACGCTTGCGAAATCTACACTGATGTCGATGGGGTCTATACCACTGATCCGCGTATTCTTACGGACGCCCGTAAGGTTTCTCAAATTAGCTATGACGAAATGCTGGAACTTGCGAGTCTCGGTGCCGGCGTACTGCACAGTCGTTCGGTTGAATTTGCCAAGCGGTATGGGGTAACTATTCATGTGCGACATAGCTTTTCGGAGGCGCCGGGATCACTTGTTGTGGCAGAATCTGAATCTCCAACCCATGCGGTAGGGGGTGCTGCAGTCACAAAAAATGAGTCGCTGCTGTCGATCAAAGATATTCCGGATCAACCTGGAACAAGCTATACGATCTTTGAAAAAATCGCGAATGAGAACATTACGGTCGATATGATCGTCCAAAACATCGGTCTGGATGGTAAAGCTAATATCTCATTTACGGTGCTGGACGAGGACCTGGCAGTCACGCAGGATGTAGTTCTTAAAGCACTTGACCAATTAGGAAGTGGACACCTTGAATGTCGTCAAGACGTTTCTAAGGTTTCAGTTGTTGGACTAGGGATGGCACTGCAAACAGGTGTCGCTGATCACATGTTCCGCACCCTGGCAGCCGCTGGAATAAATATCTATATGATCACAACCAGTGAGATAAAAATTTCTGTGCTTGTTGATCGTGAACGAGCACAAGAATCGCTCGGTTTAGTTCACAATGCCTTTTCACTGCAGACGCCGCCGATCGATGCAAGAACAAAAATTATTGGGGATGCGACGGAATCTGATGTTCGTGACGTGACTAGTGATTTGGTTGGCATGGAAGGGCTGAGGGTTGATGATGTATTACTCGATGAGAGTCAGGGACGAATCACAATTAGTCAAATTCCAGACCGCCCCGGTGTAGCGGCACATGTGTTTGAAAATATTGCGGCAGAAAACATTTTTGTCGACATGATTGTGCAAAGCGACGGAAGTGATGGCCAAGCGAGTCTTAGTTTTACCGTGCCCCGAAACCAACTTGATGCCGCATCGCGAGTTGCCGAATCTTTAGTTAAAGATATGGATGGTGCCGTAGCAAGCTCTAGTCTTGAGGTGGCCAAGCTATCGATTGCTGGAATCGGAATGCGAAGTCATACTGGCGTTGCGATTCGAAGCTTCCAATCGCTCGCAGACGAGGGAATTAATGTAGAGATGGTCAATACCAGCGAGGTACGCGTAAATTTAGTGATCGACGGAAGCGCTGCAGCTCAAGGTCTGGAAGCATTGAGCCAGGCATTTGCTGATGTGCTGCTAAAAAAGCCAACCGGAAGCATTGCACCCTGATCGATTTACTCATTTAACATGTCATTAAGAACTTCTTCATTGACATAAATCGGTAAATCACAGGTAACGGCAATCGCAATCGCATCGGATGGTCGGGCATCAATCTCGAGAAGTTCCCCATCTTTCCGCACTCGCAATAGTGCGTAATAAGTATGTTCCCGCAATTCGCTGATGACAATGTCTTGAAATTCGCCTCCCATCATCTCAACTAAATTTACAAGTAAGTCATGCGTGAGAGGTCGTGGGGTTTCAATGTCTTTTACCCGACGATCGATGCTGGTTGCCTCAAAAATTCCAATTAAAATCGGGAACATCCTGTCGCCATCGACTTCCCGGAGATAGATCACTTGCTGATCATTGATCTCGTTAATGATAATACGAGAAAGTTCCATTTGCATTGGCATGAGACAACTCTCGACAATAGATGGGTGAAACAAGCGTCCAGATCACTTTCATATTGTACGTCCCCAGCGATCAACGGACCACGGTGGTACAAGCGTAAGATTAGCTGATTTTTCCGTTCGCTCGTTCGCAAGCTTAGAAAGATTACGTTTATCGATTTTTAAGTTTTTGGAGCATCGACGTGTGAAATTGAACTTGAGATTGAAGTTGCTCAAGAGATTCTTTTTCCCGTGCGACCACGTCCGCAGGGGCCCTGCTAATAAAAGATGGATTTCCTAGTTTTTTCTCTTTGCCTGCAATCGCTTTTTCTAAGCGAGCCAATTCATTCTCATTGCGAGTGATCTCGGCGGCGACATCAATCAAGTCTTCCATGTCTACAAAGACCTCCATACCATCCACGTTTGCGGTGGCACTGAATGGAGGCGGTTCGACCTCGACCCCTAGGTCCGTTATCACCGCGGACGCCATCGAGGCAAAATAAGGTTTCATTGCTGCCAGTGACTCCTCTGCTTGGGTGTCACATCGCACCGAAAATGATACTTGCTTGCGAGGGGCGATTTGTTGTCGACTGCGAATTTCGCGTACACCTGCAAGGACTTTTTTGAAGTAAGAAAACCGTAATTCTATCGCTTTGTCACGATACCTGTCGTCGGCTGTCGGCCACGATGCAATCATTACACTTTCAGAAGCGTCGGTAGCCGTTAGGCCACGCTTGGGCGCCAACACAGCCAAACGTTGCCATACCTCTTCCGTAATAAACGGGATAATAGGGTGCAAGAGTCGAATGATTGTATCGAGTGTGTGGGCTAACACGCGACGAGCAAGGGGACCATGCTGGTGATCACTCAAGCGAACTTTGATTATTTCAATATAGAAACTGCAAAATTCGTCCCACGCAAAGTCATATAATATCCGCGTCGCATCGGCGTATCGAAAATGATCAAGCGCTTCAGTGACATCCTGAGTAACTGTCGCAAGGCGGCTCAAAATCCATCGATCTTCAAGCTCAAGATCCTCAACCACGATATCACCCGCGGTATAATTTTCGAGGTTCAACATCGCAAATCGGGAAGCGTTCCAGAGTTTATTGCAAAAATTTCTTCCCAATTCGAAACGTTCACTAGTGACTGGGGCCCGCGGGTGAGCACAATCCGATTCTGCTCGGGCCCACTGTGTAGAAAATGATGATTGGCACTTTGTGCATTGCACTACTGGTAACACACGATTTTTTTTCGTCTGCTCGACAAGGCCATCGCAATGTGGACAAATAAACTCGACTTTCATTCGCGCGTCTTGATTTTCCGTGGCGAGATGAGCGATGCCAAATCGCAATGCATCCGCACCATAAAGATTGATCACATCAAGTGGATCGACGCCGTTTCCCTTAGACTTGGACATGGTTTCGCCATACCCGTCTAGAATTTTTGGATGAATATAAACTTGATGGAATGGTACTTTATGCGTATTCACCAAACTCGCGAGAATCATTCTCGCAACCCAGAGGGTGATAATATCGCGACTCGTCACTAAGACATCGGTGGGATAAAAATAGTCCAACTCCGCAGTCTTCTCCGGCCAACCCAAGGTCGAATGTGGCCATAGCGCACTACTGAACCAAGTATCTAGAACATCTGGATCCTGTTCAAAACCAAATCCTTCTAGCCACTTGGTAATCGCCGGATCATCGTCACGTAGACAGACGTGAAGGTGTATCTGCTGATTGCCCAATGAAATCTCTTGTTCAGTGACAATTAAGTAAAGCTTATCTTCGTTGGCGGCCTCACTGTTATTGAGAGTGGTTTGTAACTCGCCCAGCTGTGCTTTGTCTGCGAGCGTCAACGACCAGACCGGTATTCGGTGCCCCCACCAAAGCTGTCGACTGACAGGCCAATCTCTTTTTTCGCTTAACCAATCGAGATACCCTTTTTCATATCTTGTTGGCGTGATTTGTACGCGTCCATCGCGAACTGCATCCATAGAAGACTGGGCAAGGTCGTTCATCGAGATGAACCACTGATCGGCCAGATAGGGCTCGATCGGTGTTTTACTCCGGTCTGAATGCGCAAGATCAATTTGTCTATCCTCCACCCGCTCAAGTAATTGATCACGATCCAAATCCGCAACGACCTTTTTTCGTGCATCTCGG
>JAYZMM010000089.1:0-7844 GCA_036153155.1 Planctomycetota bacterium | reverse complement strand
TGAAACTTTAACAATGCCGACCAATTGTCCCTCGGTGTCCACGATTGGAAGACGGCGACACCTTCCTCGTGTCATCAAGCGTATCGCGTTGACAAGGGGCGCACCTTCGGAAATTGTCAATAAATCGGTGGTCATCAAATCTGAAACGGGAGTGCCGAGATCGGTATTTTCAACCATTGCTTTTAAAGCATCTTTCTCAGTAAAAATCCCGAGGAGCTTTCGCTCAATACAGACCAGCACACTTCCGACTGCGAGGTCCTTCATTGTTGAAAGCACATCCTGAAGGGTGGTCGAGGGAACCACGACCACCGCATTATCGGCCAAGGCATTTTCTACCTTATCGGATTGTAAATTAATTTGAATCGTCAAAATATAATCCGTTAATTGGTATTTTTAGATGCAATCGCCAAAATACGTTTGCACGTTTGCCAAGTTTGCATTGGAGCATTGGTGTTGTCGGAAAAACTTTGGCCGCAAGTCTCATTCGGCATGTGGAATCGGTACGTTCAGGCCGCCATCATCTGTCTCCGAATTCTAACCTCTCTCCGGTCCGGATTGAACCGGATTTCAGCCTTTTTTGTTGCTGTCACCACGAAATCACCCTCTTCTTGAGCGGGGTGACCATTGAGGCTTTCAGATGTCGTCACTGCGTGGTGGTGGCTCTGGGGCCGAGAAAAATCGCTCGATCTGAATTCCCCCTCGCGACTCCTCCTCGAGCAACTTCATCCGACCCTCAATTCGTTCGATGCGCCGCGACATTTGGTCAATTTTTTCATGGCTTTGATCCACCGGGCGGGGGCGAGGCACCTCCGGATACCCAAGTTGACGCTGCAGCGCTGCAAACAAAAGCAGGGGATCTTTTTTACGATTTGCAAGTGCGATCCGACCTTCTTTCTCACCGAATAAAACTGATTTCGACGGTAAGTCCTGTTGGTTGGCTTGGCGGTAATGAGCACTCCGCACATAAATCAAATCTGCCAATTCGACCAAACCGACCTGACGCCTAACGGTCAGCACCCAATCTCGCCACGCCTCATCGAAAAAAGGATCTTCGGCCATCGCTCCCAGTCCAGCATCGTAATGCAGGCGATTGCGGCAAATAGATTCAAATTGGTAAAGAAAAATACCCTGTCTCGATGGATTGCCTCCGCGATATTCCGCATCACGGCGAAGAATTTCTAGGCCTGTCCGTAAATCAAATTTTCCACGTTCATCCTCGGCTTGCTTGACAACAAACGTTTGGAAGGGAGTGAAATAATGGTCCAGCCTTTCCATTGCCCTGGCAAACCCACCCTGGCTTTGCAATTCGCTACGTAAAAAGGCAATTGCTTTGGGCAAGTTCGTGGTGGCGAGAATTTCTTCCTCAATGGAAGAGAGTACCTCCTGGATCGGCATCGCCTGTAGAATCCGCTCAAGCAGAGTCTTGAAAAAATAGGCTTGTTCGACAAGTTCTTCTTTGGGAAGCATCTTTGTTTTCCGCGAAATCTGGCTCACCCTGGTGATCGATTTGGCGAGGGATATAATTATTAAGTGGATCTCCTAGGTCACTCCCTATTATAAATGATTTAAGGGCCTCAGGTACGCAATCGGTGCAACCCAATCACGATCCTGTGTCCATCCCGCATGAAGGTGCTCTGTGAATCACCAGTTTTCTACTATTGACGAGACAGTCGCTGCCATCGCTCGTGGTGAGGTTGTCATTATTCTCGACGCTGAAGATCGAGAAAACGAGGGCGACTTCGTTTGCGCTGCCGATAAAATCTCTCCCCAAATCGTGAACTTCATGATCAGTCATGGGAGGGGACAGCTCTGTATGCCGATTTTGCCAGAAGTTGCTGATCGTTTGCAACTGAGCTTGATGGTCGACAAAAACACATCGCCCCTCCAGACACCATTCACCATTCCGCTCGATCATCACACGAATAAAACGGGGATCACTGCACCGGAGCGGGCCATGACGATCGAAGCGATTGTAGACCCCCAAAGTAAACCGGAAGATTTTGTCCGCCCGGGCCATTTGTTTCCCTTGATTTCTAAGGAGGGTGGCGTCTTACGGCGGGCAGGACACACGGAGGCGGCTGTCGATTTAGCGCGAATGGCAAACTTAGCACCGGCAGGTGTGCTCTGCGAGATTCTCGATCAGGAGGGGCACCGGGCAACACGCGATCAGCTTTTCCTGCTGGCAGAGACACATGGCCTTAAAATTACAACGATTGAACAGTTAATTCGCTATCGAAGAGTTCGCGAGAAACTGGTTCAGCGGAATGCGGAGGCCAAACTGCCGACTCGCTATGGCGAGGGCAAGATCATCGCCTATTCAGTGCAGCATGAATCTCAACAACCGATCGCGTTCGTAATGGGTGATCCCACGAAGGTCGATGCTCCGTTGGTCCGTTTGCATTCTTCCTGTTTTACCGGGGACTTAATCGCCTCACTACGTTGCGATTGTGGCGATCAGCTTGACCTCGCCTTGCAGATGATCAGTGCCGAGGGGACGGGTGTTTTGATTTATCTTCCGCAGGAAGGTCGTGGAATTGGTTTGCTGGGTAAATTAAAAGCATATGAACTACAAGATCAGGGGCTCGATACGGTGGAAGCGAATCTTGCACTCGGTTTTAAAGCAGACACGCGAGATTATGGCATTGGCATCCAACTCCTAAAAGATCTGGGGCTAAGTCGAATTCGACTGTTGACCAATAATCCAAAAAAGACGGATGCTTTCATATATGGTGGATTTGATCTGGAGGTAGTCGATCAAGTGCCGATCATGCCGCCCATCAATGAACACAACACGCGATATCTGGCCACGAAAAGAGACAAACTGGGGCATCATCTGCCAGACGAAATTTAGGGTCTCTGCCTGACGTGCTTCAGCAGTTAGAATTGCTCCGCAGATGACACTTTTGCAGATTCTTATCCTGGGCGTGGTGCAAGGAATCACCGAATTTCTCCCCGTTAGCTCATCGGGGCATCTGGTCGTGATCCAGGCCTTGTTCGCTGAATTCGATGGACAAGTCCTTCCCGATATGGTTGCAGTCAATGTCCTACTGCACGCGGGAACGTTGGCAGCGATACTTTTATTTTATCGAAAACGGATTGCTCAGCTTCTACTCGAAGACCGACGTGTGATCGCGCTGCTCGCCGTCGGCACGATTCCAGCGGTTGGCACTGGTTTGATTTTCAAAAAGATTTTACCCGAATTTTTATCAAGTCCTTTGCTCGCTGGTTTCATGTTCTTAATCACCGGTGGGCTTTTGATCTGGAGTGGCAAGCGTGAGGGGTGCCACGACGATTTAGTGGAATATCAATCGCTTAGCTACAAGCAGGCATTTGGGATCGGATTGTTTCAGGCGGCCGCCATCTTACCGGGTCTGTCTCGAAGTGGCTGGACCATTGCGGGAGGCATGTTACTGGGACTGAAGCGTGAGGCAGCAACCACCTTCTCGTTCCTGTTAGCGATTCCGGTGATCGCCGGTGCCACGCTACTCGAACTCAGAGAATGGTCAATCGATAAAACGCCTGTCTCTCCGGGCCTGCTCGGTTTCGGAACTGCCATCGCATTTGTGGTGGGCCTTGTGTCCCTCTGGCTGCTCGTGAAAATTGTCGAAAAAGGGCGCTTAGCCTGGTTTTCTTTCTGGCTGATTCCTCTGGGAATTGGCGTGATTTTCTGGCAACTGGCGACCTGATTCGTCGAATACGCTATACTCGAATGCCGAGAGAGTGCTCCAAGGTAGCGCCTTACGACTCTCTCGTCCGTTTTCAATATTTTCACTAGGGGGGGCGAACTGGGTTCGACCGGATAGCCTGAAGTGAAAGTGGCGTGCCGTGGTTGGTCAGTTGGCCACGTTAAAAGCTGACCGCATATTTTATTTGCCGAAGGTAACTTCGCACTGGCCGCCTAAATATAGGCGTCCCCGGCTGATGGCTTTCGTCGGAGAGGCCTGAAAGCTGGTCACCAATTCCGAATCGCCTGAAGTCATTGCTGGACACGCTTCAGGTTAAATTAGTTTCCGGCTAGCGCGGGTGGCATCCTGTCGGTTGGAGTCCACGCGAGCGAGAATTAAACAATCGACTATGTGCGTAGAAGCTTTCATGAAAATGTCGCGGGACGCGGGTTCGATTCCCGCCGCCTCCACTGCAGTGCTTCAAACAATGCCGACATAAAAAAGACAACCAAATAAAAAACGCTTTGAAAACTTGGAAACTGCGGGAGTCATCAAGTCAATCCGTTGTTGATGAAATGATCGAAGCATCCCGAGACTGTCACTGGTGGAAGTGGATTGCTAGAACCCCGCCTGGCAAGTGGGCAGCATTCCCGGTTGGCGACACAATGTATATGCCGTGGCAGATATGATTAAAAAGATGATTCGCGAGATTACTCCACCGGTTCTGTGGCAATCCGCTTTAAAATTTCGAAATCTTCTCGTTGGGCGAGACACGAAACGTAAATTTGGTGCCGAGCAACCTCCGGAGTTTTACGATCAATCCTTCGAAGAGTCAGACCACTGGAAAAAACACTACACGCTTTCACACTATTATCCCCTGTGGACGATTATTGCAGACCGCATCCGCTCCTTAGGGGTCAATAAAATCCTCGATATCGGGTGCGGCCCGGGTCAGGTTGCTCGTCTTCTTTACGATATTGGAGTGAAAGAATATAAGGGGCTCGACTTCAGCACTGCGCGAATTGCAATGGCACGTACTGTGTGTCCCGCATACGAGTTCTACTGTGCAGATGTCTTCAAAGATGACTTGCTTGAAACTTACAACTACGACTGCGTGCTTATCATGGAATTCCTCGAGCATGTCGATCAAGATATTGACTTGCTAAAGAGAGTGCGTCCGGGTACACCAGTCCTCGCGACGGTCCCTAATTTCGCCCACGAGGGACACGTCCGCCACTTCAATAGTGTCGCAGAGGTGGAATCGCGATACAGCTCGGTTCTAAGCCAACTGAATGTGGCTACCGTCTTAAAAAACGAAGGCGGTATAACGTACTACGTGCTGCAGGGAACGCGATGAACGCGTGGCAACCTGTCGGTTGGAGTCCACACGCGCGATAATTAAAAAATCGACTGTGTGCGTAGAAGCTTTCATGAAAATGTCGCGGGACGCGGGTTCGATTCCCGCCACCTCCACTCCGATTGCAACGGTTCGCCAGACGAAATCCAAGGTCGAGCGGTAACCGGCAATCTACGGCCAACCGGCACAAACTAAGAATGTGCGAATCACCGGGAAACTCACTGGGTGCGAAAAACTAACCCAGGGCATCGAGAGCACGCCTGCCGCTCATCTCGAGATATCTCAACCGCCCCAACCGGGAAAGAGTCGCGGACGATCCGGGAAGACCCGAAATAGATTCGGCACAATGTGGCGATCGCGCAGGTGCCCCACCTGCCAACTCGGGCGCACAGTCCTGACAACAACTTCGACGGTGCTGTTGAAGTTTCCCTCCATCGTCCACACCTGGCCCTGCTCCGCATCGTAACTGAGAAGCATAAAACTGTGGCCGGGCATGCGTACATAGTCTCCGTGGATCGGTCCTTCGCCACTGAGATCAGGAATGTGGCTTCCCAGGTTGTAGGGGTTCTCTTTGTCGAACAGGTTGTGTAATTGGGTGCGACCATTCTGGCTTCCGACCGTACAGAATCCGGTGGCCCACATGTAATAGGCGTAGCAGTCCATCGGATATTTTTCGCCCGTTCGCCAGCCGTTGAGCCGGTAATAAAATTCCTTGAACGTACGCATCACAATTCTCTGCCGCGCGCGATCGAGCCGCGTCGAACCCGACGTCGCCGTGTAGTAGGGATAAGGCACCTGTCCGAGAAGCGTTGCGGGGCCCTGACGAGGTGCCTTGCGGTGCAAACTCACAAACAGGCGGTACACACGGGCCGGATTGAGCAGGGGCACCTCCTCACCGAGGTTCTGTAAATCAAAATGCGCATAGCGAACAATTTGAAATTGATATCCGTCCCGATCTTCTCCTGCCGTCGGAGGCGGCGCGGATGCGGGGGAGGCGAGGTCCCCCCGAAACACATCCCGGTCAACCTTAATGGGAACGAAGCGGGTATGGGAGCGATGCGAGTGACGCAAGTCGGTCAGCTTCACTTCAGCCACCAGCGGGCCCTTGAGTGCTTCTGCATCATCCAATCCAAGACAGAGCCCGACCCGCAGCGATCCATCGAACAGTCGCTCCTCGCGGATAGCCGGATCGTAGTGAAAACTGACAGGAAGGAGCTTGAGTTGCTCCACCTCGGGATCCACCTTCACCGCAATCTGCTTGGAGAAGGTGGTGGTTTGCTGAGCGCTCGCAAAGGGTACGGCCCAGATCGCCATACACCAGAACCCCATGGAAAGTACACACCATACACACCGTTGACCTCGCCGACCCATCTCCGCTCCTTCCCTCACTCGATCACGTTAAGACAGACGCAAAATCGTCGTCCCCGTAAACCACATAGAATCGGACATCTAAAAGCGATTTGGGGAGAGACAGTGACTTTACCGGCTCACTTTCATCGAATGGGTAAAAGAGAAAAGGGGCGGCAACCGCGTATCCGCTTTTGAATCTGCAGCCGAACATATATTGCCATATAGATACGTCTGCCGCATCGCTCAGACGGTTGACCTAGCCGGCCCACGCTAAAGACCCGCAGCGAGGAGTGTCTCTCGCACATTTTCGACCCGCTTACGATTCACCCCCAAATCGGAGTAACCCACCCGGGACGCTGAACGGACCTGAATGACATGCCGCTCTGGATCGACGTAAAACTCGAGATCATCGACGAATCGAAAAAGACGGCTGCGACATTCGAAATGCAGATAGTTGTTTTTCTGAGAAATTAACTGCGTTCGCGGCATCGCACCCACCACTTCAATCACTCGCTGTACCGCTTCGCCGGCAGACCCGGAAAACGGGAGCGGAGCAACCTGGTGCTGCTCATCAAGCGATTCACTCGAGACGCAGTTGGGGGACTCGGGACAAGCATTGAGCTTTCCATCGATCAATCCCAGACGACCCGGTTGGGGTGGTGGCATGAGGCGAACTCCTAAGCACAACAGAAAAACAATGCCGAGAGGCAACAACAAATATCGAAAAACATGCTTCGCCCGCATCGCTCGTTTTTCCGCAGAAGAAATTATCGATCAACTCGCGGAATTATAGCAATTTACAACGCACGGAAAATTGGGAGTCAGGCACAAAGAACACGTTTTTTTCCCTGTAAGACTACAAGAATTCAGCGGATGGATTACGATAATCGTATGAATCCAATCTCGTTACACTCGTTTAAAACGCTCATAAGCGTGCGATCACACAGATCGCGACGGGGCGGTTTTACCCTCGTCGAATTACTGGTCGTGATCGCCATTCTAGGCATTCTTATTGCGCTGCTGCTCCCTGCACTCGGTTCGGTTCGTGAGGCAGCGCAGAGGACGAGCTGTACCAATCACCTGCGACAGATCGGGCTGGCAACGCAAACGCACGTTGAAAAGTTTTCCTCATACCCGTCCGGTGGCTGGGGCTATCAGTGGGTGGGTGACCCGGGACGAGGAAGCGGAGAGGACCAACCTGGAGGTTGGATCTTCAATCTCTTGCCCTTTATCGGCCAGGAAGCAATTCACAGTATGGGACGCGGGCTCGACGAAGAAGAACGTCTGACCGCCATCGCTGAACGGAATCAAATTCCCATCACAACCTTTACGTGTCCCTCGCGTCGCTCTTCGCGTGCATGGCCCATCACGGGCACATCGCCGCACCTGTACCAGCCCGTCAATTCGGGGCCGGTCACGCAGGTTGCCCGCGCTTGTTATGCCATCAATGCGGGAAGTGTGATGGATGAAAA
>JAYZMM010000088.1:0-12697 GCA_036153155.1 Planctomycetota bacterium | reverse complement strand
GACGTTCTTGGTGAAGCATCGCGGTTATGAAAGATGGCTGTTGGCGAAACAGTCGGCCCAGCGATGCTCTTTTGGGATGCAATAAACGAAATTGCACAAAAGAAAAACCGCTCAGCCCAAAGGCCGAGCGGTTCTTTTTTTCAGAGGTCAAACTTCCGGATAAATTCCGTCCATCCACCCTGTTTTGTGAAGAGTTACCGCTTCTTCTTCTTAGCGGCTTTCTTCTTGGGCTTCTTCTTCGTGGCCTTTTTCTTCTTCTTTACGGCCTTCTTCTTTTTCTTTACGGCCTTTTTCTTTTTCTTAACGGCCTTCTTCTTCTTCTTTACGGCCTTCTTCTTTTTCTTAGCGGCCTTCTTCTTCTTTACGGCCTTCTTCTTTTTCTTGGGTGCTGCCTTCTTTTTGGCAGCCTTTTTCTTCTTCTTAGCCACAGTTCGTCCTCCGTATTAAGTTCTCAGTGAGATCCGTCTCGACACCGCCCCAACAAAGGCCGTTGTCCATCACGTGTCCCACTATGACTAAGAGCCACTTTCTTAAGGCTTGTGTTGCGGGGAGCTGACTCAACTCCCTCAAAGTTATTCAATCAACACAGCCCACCATGGCTCATCAACCCTAAAACAGTTGAAGCTGAATTTATATCAACAAACGAGAATCCAACTTCGTCCGGAATTTTCTCTATCTTATTCAACGCGTCAAGACCTTCTTACAAAAAAAATAAAACTTTTGTGTTTTCATGGAAATGATTTTGATCACGATCATGCAAGATCGACAACCTGTGACGCGGAAGTGTGCGATGCTTTGTTCTAAAGAGACCAATCATTCGATAGGTGCGTTGTTATCCTTCTGAGCGATATTAATCTGGGTGATGTGCCGCGCGTTTTCACAAAATATTGCCAACGAGTTTTGTTTTTTAAAAACAAAAAAACAATCAAATATCGGCGTTTTTTATCATCTTTCCTTTTTAAAGCCAGTTTTTTTACCTCCGCTTAAAGCGGCCTGAACATATAGAAAGCCACACATTTGAACCTTGAAACATTTACAAAATCAGTGGCGAAAAAGCCATCCGTTGAAGGCATGTCGAGGCTTATGTGAACCACCAATTGTTTCAAGTGTTCTCAAATAAAGCGTCGTGTCTCGAGTAAATTTTTTTTTCTTTTTTTTCGTCGATGACCAATTTTTTTGTGAACAGGGCGTTTGATTTGCGTTGCTCGCTCGCATGGCACTCTTGAGTGACTGGCATCGCGGTTGGCCCTTGCCGCTCCATACACGACGCATAAGAAGGCACCCTGTTTGAAGTATTTTCAGCCCAGAATTTGCGGTTCGTGCCGTTAATCAAGGTGCAATTCAGTGCTTTTACTTCAATTCTATGGTCGACCAACTGGCGTATCACCAAGGACGCCCACCTGAACTGCCGCTGGAGAATTGTTGCAGCAGGCTGTAGCTGCTGTATCCGAGATATCCGAACATGAATGCCAAGTAGATTTCGCGGTTCATAAGGCAGAGAACAACTACTCCACCGGCTGTGACAATCGAAATCCATAGTGATTGCTCGATGCCGCGTGATCGGTTTCCCTGCAGGCAAAGTTCACGCGTAATTTGCCCACCGTCGAGCGGGTAGATCGGCAATAGGTTCAGGAGGCCCCAGAGGATATTGATTTGCCAGAGATACCAAATAAGTGTGTTAACGTTCTCTGATTCAAACGGGGAAAAAAATGCCCACGGCGGAAAAAGAGTGTGGAATCCGATCGATGGTGCGTTGGGTAGAATTTGGACCTGGTGACCGCTTGCCTGTACCGCTGTCATGATTACCGCGATGAAAAAAAATCCTGCCAACGGACCAGCAAACGATATCAGGACCTGACTCCGCCAGTCGTGGCGTGTCGGTTGGTAGGAGGCAAGCCCTCCAAAACTGTACAACGTAATCCACGGTCTCCAACCATAGGCGAGTGCCGCCAATGCATGACCCAACTCATGAACCAGAATCGACACGAATACGCATCCAACCCAAATAATAAGATCTACCGGTGGGGTTTCACCGCCACCGCTAATTCCGAGAAGTACTGCGATCACCCAGAACCATGGATGCACTCGAACCGGAATGCCGAAAAGTTGGAACCGTAAGTCGTATTGCGTTTGCGGAGGTTCACCGAGCAGCATAATTTGATCCAGACAACGCCTAAGTTCTATGGTCCCGTTAACCGGTCGCCATGTCTTTTAAACCAGGCTTTTATTTGATGGTGTGAAAATGGTTGGTACTGTCGCAGTGAGTTGCGAGTGTTTTGGGAAGTGGGGGATCGGAGGGGAAGTCGGCTTTGCCTCAAGGGCTTCCAGGATATATTCTGCCGCTCGCACGGAGGCGCCACCGTGCGCGATTTCTTTGCGAATATGCCGCAATTGCTCAAGGCATTGCTCTCTTTGTTCAGGGTGCTTTAACCAGCGGGTGATATGCCTCGCAATTTGGGGTGATTTATCTTGACTGGTGACAAATTCCGGAAAGGGAATTTGGTCCCATCCATTTCGATCTGAGTCGAAATGCCGCGGTCGATGGGCAAATGGTTCATCGGCAAGCATGTTGACGAGTGTGATGTATTTAACGCGGAATTGTAATAAGGGAGAAATTGCCTTGATCATCGCGTAAAACCACTTCGGCACCCAGTAGAGAATGACCGTTGGTTTTAAATGATAGAGCAGTTCCAGAGAAACCGATCCCGAGCATGCCATGGTGCAATCGCTTGCAGCAATCAATTCAGGCGTGCGTCCGACAAATGTTTCCATCGGAAGACCACTTTGCGTGATCAATTCCTTGGCCCAGTCGGCATGGGCAGACTTAAAACTTGCCACGACAAATCGTGCCGAAGGTATTTCGTCTGCAACCACGTGTGCGGCCTTTAAAAACCACTTTAAGTTATGTTTCACCTCCTGGGTTCGCGATCCCGGAAGAATTGCAATCAATGGCCCCCCCGCATTTTTCATCTGCTCGATAAAATCTTTGTCGAGACATTCATTTTCAAGTTGGTCAAAGTAGGGGTGCCCAACGAAGGTTGCATTGCAATCCCGGTCTCGGAACCATTGTTCTTCGAAGGGAAGCTTACACAACACATGGTCCACTAGGTTGCGCATTTTTCGCACCCGCCAAGGAGCCCATGCCCAGATTTGTGGCGTGCCATAATAAAAAACCGGAATTCCGTGCGCCTTGGCCCGACGCGCAATCCACCAATTGAATCCTGGATAGTCAATCAATACAACCGCGTCGGGTCGCTGGTGCCGAAAGTAGCGATCGGCACGGCTCACAAGTCTCCAGAAAGTCACTAGGTGTCCCAGAACCTGGGTAATTCCCATGACTGCCAACTGGGTGAGATCTTCATGCAGGGCACAACCGGCACGTGCCATTCTGGGCCCACCATAGCCCACCATCTCTATGGCTGGATTTCGTTGCAGCATTTTTTGGATTAAGTTGCTGCCATGAAGGTCTCCGCTCGGTTCTCCGACGGAAAAGAAAATTTTCATGCTCTGAAATATTCCCGATGCAATGAGAAGATACGGGGTTTAGGACATCAAAATTCAAGTATGGCAAAACCACACCAAACGACAAAGAGCAGCTTTTGTTAACCATGAGATGCCATGGTAAGCAGAGCGAATCATTAGGCAATAAAGCCATCCAATCGGTTTTTCCGCAATGCTACGGCAATTTCATCAGGCGATCGGTGTCGAGTGATGGCAGTTTTATTTTTTTAATATCCTGATCAATACGATTGACAACGGCGAGGCACTTATTGGCTTGAATGTTTGCTAATTGATGTTGATGTCGGAGTACGTTTCCTAGCCATTTATAGGGATAGCAATCCCCAAATCGATCGATTCTCAACGCATGTATCAACCCACGGTGCTGCTTGCCCGACTTGCGGTTTGCAGGTCATCCGAGCGATTTGTGAATTGGAGGCGTCCCAGCGATGTGTTCCAGTAGTGCGTGCTACTTTATTTTGATTTTAGGGAAGTTCTATCTGCCTCCGAGATCCTCCCCTAATCGCCTCGCCAAAATCAGAATGCGTTACACACGATATCCACGTGACAGTATGGCCTGAAGCGATCGTGGGAAACGATAGGCATTGGAGAAACGTCTGAATTTCAGGGTGAGTCGAGTCATGTCTTGCGAGGCAGGGGATGAGCGTAGGATCTACACTCAACTGATCCGCACCGTGCTATGATGCACAGCGATGGGCTTCGGCGATGGGCTTCGGCGATGAGGCTCGGAAATTTTCTTCACTGATCGCGTATCCAACGCTCCTGAGCGCGTGGAGGCGCGAGAGGAGGCGGGTGATTTTGGTGTTATCGATCGGGTATCAACCGAAGAGTGGCGAGCACACCGAAGTGTAGGCTCGCCACCCGAGCCGCCGATGAGGGACGAACTCAACAGATACCGATGAAGCTGAAACTCGCCGATAACTGGCTACACATGCTCGCTACTGCTCGCCAAAAAGGCCTCTATTTTACCAATACTATCCGTTTTACGGCGGAACCAGATCTGACCTTGTGGGTCTGATTTCCCATTGCTACCATCCCGCCGCTTTTTCGGCCTCGCCGTGCCCAGCCTCCTCGGCCCCAGTTTATGACGACTTGAGCAAGTGGAAACTGAAGTGGATCATCGGTTGCGAAAATCATCGAAACTTAGCGAAGCATTCTTAGCGCGCTGGCTTTTGAGAGTTGCTTATCTCGGGCTACTTCTCATCTGTTTTTCGGGCTGCTCGAAAAATGGTGGTTTCGCCAATCCTTTTGCATCCGCGGGGACTAGCCGTGCGGATCGGACGCTCTCGGGAAGTCCCGCTCAGCAGGTGGCTCAATTGGAGCAGTGGCGTCGCGAATCGGATCTGGAAGTCAAGCAACTGCGACAAAGTGTTTCAGGGCTAACTGAAAAAAATCAAACTCTACAGAATCAGTTTGCCAATGCTCAGCGTCAAATGCAGTTACAGGGGCAACATTTAAAAAGTGTCAGCGACCGTTTGGCTGCGACAACCAGTGAGCTTGCCCAAACACAAATGCAGAAAAAGGGAACTTCTCAGAATGCTGCATCGTTAAATGAACTGAATCAAGAAAAGGAGAGGCAGTTGGCGGCTGCGCGACAGAGTGTGCAGAAGCTGCAACAGCAACTCAACGAATCAACTGAGCAGTTGGAGGCGACGCAGTCGCAATTGGTACAAAGTGAGGCTCGGGCAAAATCGGCACAGCAATCGGTCGAGCATCTCACCGCGTCGAGTAGACAACGCGGTGGCGCGACGATCCGCCCGAATCAGAATTTGAAACTTATTAATTTGTCCGCTGACGAAGGGACAATTGAGCGAGACGGAAGCGTCATTCGCATACAGATGTCCGCTGAGAGTGTTTTCAATCCCCAAACCGCGCAAATTCGAGAGGGTAAAATTAGCACCCTGAACGGGTTGGGGAAAAAGCTTGCGGCGGCATATCCCAATCAACGGATCGGTTTGGAGGGACATGCGAGTTCAAACCAGAGCACACAAGGTGCCTGGCGGAATGGTCATCATCTATCTTCTGCCCAGGCAATGGCTATCTATGAATTTTTTCTCACGCGCTCAATATTCCAAAGCGATCAGATGTTTATTGTCGGCCACGGAGCGAACCATCCTGTCTTTTCATCCGCTACCGAAACCGGTCGCTTGGGCAATGATCGGGTTGAAATAGTGATTTATCCCGATGCAGTCCGCTAAGTACTTTGTATCGATGTGCTTCAATAATTGTGCCAGTGATGCCAAGTCCGCTGGTGCACTCCTCACTGGTTGCCTACATTGATCCCATTGGCAGCCGCCTTTGTTTGTAAAAGGTAACTATGGTAAATCGGACGATTCACATTTTGGCGTCATGATTGCAATTGTGGATTACCAGATGGGGAACTTGCGTAGCGTGCAGCGTGGCTTTGCGCGTGTCGGTCACGAGAGCACGGTGACCGATGATCCTCAGATACTTATGCAAGCAGATAAAGTGGTCTTGCCTGGGGTAGGTGCTTTCGCGGATGCGATGCAGCAACTGCACCATCGCAATTTGGTGGAACCGCTTCGATTGTTGGCTGAATCCGGAAAGCCACTTCTTGGAATTTGTCTTGGTTTGCAACTCTTATTTGAAAAAAGTCATGAGAACGGTACCCATGTAGGAATGGGAATTATACCCGGTGAAGTGGTTTCATTTCAGAATTTACCGCCGGAGTACAAAATTCCGCATATGGGTTGGAACCAACTGGAAATGCGGAAAGAGTGCTCCCTGCTTAGCGGCATTGCACCCGATGCGTTTTTCTATTTCGTGCACTCTTACTACGTTGTACCCACAGACAAAAAGGTGGTTGCGACTGAAACCAATTATGCAGGCAACTTCGTTTCAATGATTAGCAGCCAGAATATCTTTGCCACGCAGTTTCATCCTGAGAAAAGTCAACAAGCGGGTCTGCAAATGCTCCGCAATTTTGCAACGATTCAATCCTGATGATTCGAAATTTCAGATCTCGCTGACCCACGGTCTATGGGCCGACTTGATGATCAGCAGTTTGTGTGAGATATTTATCTAGCGTTATTCAACAGACGTTTATGCGTGTGGTAATTTTCATGCGTATTCTAGCGCGGAGCGTTGAAGGAGTTCGCTAGGTGGCGCAGCGTTTTCAAATCTGGCCAGCGATAGATCTTTGTGGGGGACGATGCGTCCGTTTGCTCCAGGGAGATTACCAACAGGAAACCGTTTATGGTGAAGATCCTGTTGCCATGGCGCAGCGCTGGGAATCGGAGGGGGCTGACTTTCTTCACCTTGTCGACCTCGACGCCGCCCGCAGTGGCGAGCCTGTAAATCGCAATGTAATTAAAGCAATTGCTGCCGCAACACAACTCACCCTGCAGGTCGGGGGTGGTGTGCGGGATGAAACCGGAATCGAGACATTAATCACCGCTGGCGTATCCCGTCTTGTCGTCGGCACGCAAGCGATCAAAAAGCCTGATTGGTTCCGCAGGATGAGTGAGAAATATCCTGACCGATTAGTGCTTGGTGTGGATGCCCGAAATGGATTTGTGGCAACCGATGGTTGGTTGGATGTCAGCCGTGTGACGGCGAGTGACTTGGTCTCTGAATTCCAGGAATCCCCACTGGCAGCCGTGGTCTACACCGACATCGCCACCGATGGCATGCTTAGTGGGCCGAATCTCGATTCTCTAAAAGAATTGCGTAAATTTGTTACGGTGCCTTTAATTGCCTCTGGGGGAATTCACTCGGTGGAAGATATTCACCATTTAATTGAACTTCCCGTCGATGGGTGTATTGTGGGTAAAGCTTTTTATGAAGGACGTTTAACGATGGAGGATGCATTGGCAGCAGCGAAATCCCGATTCGATTGATCGGAAGTAATCGTGATAGGGCAAACGAGGAAACGGTTCCAGACAATCAGAGTTTCAATGTAAGGGTTTTGAAATATGGCGAAGCATACGATCCAAGATATACGCAACATTGCTCTTGTTGGTCACGGTTCCTCCGGAAAAACTACGCTGGCGGACAAGTTTCTTACATTTACCGGAACAATCAATGCGAACCCGAGTGTCGATGATGGAACCAGCATCTGCGATTTTGACGAGGAAGAAAAACATCACCATCATACGATTGAAGCAACGTTAACCCATTTCACGCACGAGGGAAAGAAGTTTCGTGTGATTGATACGCCCGGCTATCCGGATCTAATTGGTCAAGTGATCGGTGCCTTGCGTGGTGTCGATACGGCCTGCATTGTGATTGATGCAAGCGGTGGAATCAAAGTGAATACGCGTCGTGTGTTTCAGGAATCCGGAGCCGCTGGCGTGGGTAGGATGATTGTGATTAACAAACTGGATGCGGAGAACATCGACTTCTCGGGCCTCTTAGCAAGCATTAAGGAACTGTTTGGAGGTGCCTGCGTGCCGCTCAATGTTCCGCTCGGTCTCGGCGAGAACTTCCAAGGTGTGGCGAGTACTCTCACGGTCCCGAATGATACTTCTGCTGCAGTGGTCGACCCCGGTGACATCCACGAGGAACTGATCGAGTCGATTATCGAGGTCGATGAAGCGGTGATGGAGCGCTATTTTGAAGGTACGGAGCCTACCCAGGAAGAATTAGCTCGTTTGATGTCGCTAGCGGTCGCCACCGGAAGTCTCATTCCGATTTTTTGCATCTCAAGTAAAACCGAGGTCGGGCTCCCGGAACTGCTCGAAGGTCTTGCCATGTGCGGTTTGGCTCCCAATGCGGTTGCAAGAGAAATCAAACAAGCTGATGGCGAGACCGTTTCGATCGACCCCGACCCCTCGGGTCCACTTATCGCGCAAGTTTTTCGTACGCGGATTGACCCATTTGTGCAAAAGTTGAGTTTCGTGCGCGTTTTCTCTGGAACGCTCCATAAAGACTCACAAGTGGCGAGTCCGGAAATTCGCAAAGGCGTGAAAATAGGCCCGCTACTAGAGGTGCAGGCAAATGAGACTGCGCCGGTCGATACTGCCGGGCCAGGCGATATTGTCGCGATTGCGAAAATGGAAGAGTTGCATACGGGCACCACTCTCGGTGAAATTCAAATGCCTTCGATTCGATTCCCCACAGCCATGGTGGGACTTGCCGTCACCCCGAAAAGCCGTGGCGACGAAACCAAGCTTTCTGCGGCACTGCACAAAATAACAGAAGAGGATTCAACGATTCGTCTCGACCACGACCCCGAGACAAAAGAACTGGTGATGAATGGGTTGAGTGAGCTTCATTTGACACTTATCCGGGAACGTTTGAAGCGTCGTGATAAAGTGGAAGTCGATACGAAAGAACCCAAAATACCTTATCGTGAGACGATTCAGAACAACGCTGAAGGAAGTTACCGCCATAAAAAACAGTCGGGTGGTTCCGGGCAATTCGGTGAGGTACATATTCGTATGTTGCCGTTTCCACATGGCAGCACTCCGGAAGACTTTGCGACTAAGGATCGGTTTGCTTCAATGAAGTCTTTCCACTATCACGAAGACAGTAATTTTCTCTGGGTCGACTCGGTCGTGGGTGGATCGATTCCCGGGAATTTCATGCCAGCCGTTGAGAAAGGGTTTCTGGAGCGAATTAATCGAGGTGTGATTGCCGGTTACAAAGTTCAGGATGTATGTGTGGAAGTGCACTATGGAAAAGATCACCCGGTCGATAGTTCAGAACAGGCATTCAAAACGGCATCTTCCATGGTATTTCGAGAGGTTTTTGAAAAGGCGAAACCGGCACTTCTTGAGCCGATCGTAACGATCCATATTACGATTCCCGGCGACAATTTGGGGGACGTTAATAGTGACCTCTCAGGACGGCGGGGCAGGGTACACGGGATGGAATCGGCAGGAGGTGATTTGCAGACGGTAACCGCGGAGGTTCCGTTGGCAGAGGTGTCCACTTATGCCCGTGCACTCTCTAGCATGACCGGTGGCCAGGGAAGCTATACCCTGGAATTTTCACACTATGAAGCGGTTCCCGGCAATGTTCAGCAGGAAATCGTCTCAAAATCGAAGGTCTCGGAAGAGGACTCGTAAGGTCCCAGGAGGAGAAAGCTAGCACGCTAGCAACCCTTTCTCCTTGGGTGTTTGAAGCATTCCACTGAACTCCTTGATCGCGGTCTGCCGAAGAAATGAGCAGAGCGTTGATTTTGCCGTGCTGCGGTCATACGATAAGAGAGGTACGGCAATCGCATGACCAAACACCTAAAGTATATGCAGGATTTGTCATGATACAGCGAACAGGTATACCGCAGGCTCTCTTTGCCCAGTGTCGCTGTACAAGTCCGGTCTAGTACCGGACACAGCCCCTTCGTATTTCTTCCAAATCATGCAGTTGGTGGCTTCCTCCTGCTACCGTTTGCTGTTTACCCGATCCATAGGGCGCAAAAGCCATGGCTTCCGATTTTCGTTTAAAAGAACAACTTCCTGAGTTGACTTCTCGAATCGTCAAGACCTATTCCGAGGTCGGAACAATCAATCATCTCGGACACAGTCCGTTGCCGAGTTACGAGGTCATTATCGATGTCGCGGAATCGATCAAGGAAATTATTTACCCCGGATATCGTCGTCGCGAGGGTTTGCACCTCGGCAATATAACCTATCACGTGGGAGACCTCATTGACGGATTGCACGACAAATTAACACAGCAGGTCGCCCGCGCACTGCGGCACGATGCTGGAGTCGAAGATCACGCAGCGGAGGAAACTGATTTCGAGGCACTTGCGCAAACAATGACGATACAGTTTCTTGAGAAAATTCCAGAGTTGCGACGATTATTGGCCACCGATGTAGAAGCCGCGTTGGCCGGTGACCCATCGGTTAAGGGAGTGGACGAGGTGATCTTTTGTTACCCTGGTCTTGAGGCAGTGACTATTTACCGAGTCGCTCACGAGTTATATCGCCTGAACATCCCCTTTATCCCCCGCATGCTCACCGAGTGGGCACACCGGGAGACGGGCATTGATATTCATCCCGGAGCCCAAATCAAGGATCACTTCTTTATCGACCACGGGACGGGGGTCGTCATTGGACAGACATGCGAAATCGGTCGTCATGTGAAAGTCTATCAAGGTGTCACCCTGGGTGCTTTAAGCTTTCAAACGGATGAAGCTGGTAGTCTTCTGCGGGGAGATGAAATCAAACGTCATCCAACCATCGAGGACCGTGTCGTCATTTATGCGAATGCGACCGTTCTCGGCGGAAAGACCGTGGTGGGTCACGATTCGGTCATCGGATCAAGCGTCTGGATAACACGTTCGGTCCAACCGAGGACTACGGTTGTTCTGGAAAAGCCCAAACTTCGGGAACGGAGTGAGCAGGATGATGATCTGGTGGCAGAGGCCAATTACCAGATCTAAAGGCTTGCTTCATCAATCGATTTAATGCGGGCATAAAGCCTTTGAAAAGCATTCGTTTCCTGCCGCAGATGGCGTGTAAGTTCGCTGAGATTGGCCCGATAGACCACCACATCCCGTTGGGCGGTGGGGGATGTTGACTCGAAAGTTTGACATGTTTGTCCGTTTCGACCACAAACTTCTTGTTTTAAGGTAACAGTCTGCTCACTCTCGTGTAACACATGCGGGTCCGCATTGCCCAAATCAATGATGCCGATGATCCGTGAAACAGACTTTGGTTTGTTCAAGAGAACTCCCTTCACGCTCGTTGAGGCAGAGATGATGCCAGAGGGGCGGTAATTGTCCGGCTAATGGACGACCTACGGAGAGATTGAGTTTTTCGGGATTATGGTCATCCAAGCATGCTGGTTCTCGATCCTTTGACATCCCTGTCAGTGTTTGGACGCGGGTTCCTTGATCTCCCATGGATGCAAGCAAGCGACTCGCATGTTCAATCAATTGAATGCTCTTTTCGATCTGGAGTGCATCATTGCCCGATTCGTTCTGAGGAACCGTTGCACGATTCCGAGGGCTTTGCACCAGTGCGTTATGGGGATCATCTACGGAGAACGCTCCGGGCGTCACATGGAGTCTTATGGCTAAGGGACCAGCGGTAATGTTTGCGGTCTTTGTTACGCGGTGACGCGCAACGAGTTTGGTATCGAGCCTTAGTGACGGTCCACCACCCAGATGTCGAACCACTGCGCCCTGCGAATCGACCAGAAGAAAGGCGTACATCGGCGGAAAAAATTCTCGGTCCAGGATAAAATCACATTCTGGATCGCTACCGAGAAAAACGGCCGTGCTCTCAAAATTGCTTTGGGGATTTCTCTGCGCTCCTGAAAGCACATCGATTTGCAGGCATGCCGAACTGCCTGAAATTCCAATTTGTACTGGCAGACTCGGAGCGAGCATAGGATCCATCGTTTGCACCAATCGCATCGAACACTTCCCTGAAAGACTAAGATGCTAACATGCCTCGTCCGCCTTGCACGAATGATCAAATCGACAAAAAGCGTTCGGAATTTTTACTGCGATTCGGGTATTTTCTCGGGAAAATCTTTTTTTGTTTTCCTGTCGGACACTTTGGAAGAAATGGTCCGATCAGACCGATCACGTAATCCTCGCTGGTGAGCGCGGGCAGAGACTCAGGCGAGGATCTGATGGTGAAGTGGAACGGATGTTCCGATTTTGCCTGCTGGGATTCGTGCCTTATTTTCAGCCAAGGCTGCGAGTCACCCACTGTTGCCCGCGTGCCTGTGCCACAGCCCGATCGCGAATGGCCATCAATTCGGGAGTATTTGCAGGTTTTTGCTGTGCTGCGGAGAGCGCCGCTTCAATTTCCGCGCGATCCAACGCCTCTGCCGCGATTGCTCTTTGGGTCAGGATCGAGACCATATTCCCACTCACTTCGACAAATCCACCATCGACATAATAGCGGTAGAGGTTATTTCCCTCGCGAATCCGCATTTCCCCACAACCCAGGCGGCCAATCAGGGGGGCACGACCGGGCGCGATCCCGATTTCACCGTCAAAAAGTGGAAGCGCAATGAATTGTGCCGGTGTCTGTAGCGTGGTTTCCTCGGGCGTTACCACGACGCACTCCAAGACTCGCGCACCACTTGTGACGTCAACTCCCTCCTCCAGGTGACTGGCAGCCATGTTGAACTCCTAGGCGCTTTCTTCCATTTTTTTGGCTTGTTCCTCAGCTTGCTCTACCGGACCGACATACATAAATGCCTGTTCGGGGAGATGGTCCCACTTGCCATCGCAGATTTCTTCAAAGCT
>JAYZMM010000087.1:0-11436 GCA_036153155.1 Planctomycetota bacterium | reverse complement strand
AACGACGCAAAATGCAGTGCCAAGTTACGAGACAACACGGGCAAAGCACGTGCCTGTATTTCCTGAACGATATGTGAAAGAAATTTTTTCCCAATCGGATTTTCACCGCCACCAAAATTCATTGCTCCACCCAGGATGACTGCTGCGGGATCCAGAATGTGCAATAACGTTGTAATGCCCGCACCAAGATAGCGTGCCGTCTCTAGAATCATTTGCTCGGCAAAAATATTTCCCTCTTCCGCTGCGCGGTGCAGCACTAAAGGAGTCAAATTCTCTACGGGGCCCAGGAGATTGCGCTCACGCTCTGGAAGTTGTTGCATAGCTTCAATCGTCCGTGCTGTTAAACCGGTTGCACTGCAGTAGGCCTCCAGATGGCCTCGTCCACCACAAGCACATACGCGGGCATCAGGATCGGACACAATAATCATGTGTCCAATTTCGCCTCCATGACTGTTCGCTCCGTCAAGCAATGCTCCTTCAGTGATGATGCCTCCGCCCACACCGGTTCCCAGCGTCAACATAACCATGCTTGAATAAGACGCACCGCTACCCACCCAGAACTCGCCATAGGCGGCCGCATTTGCATCATTGGCGTAAGCAACTGGCAGGCCTGTGTGTTGAGAAACGCGATCACGAATTGGAAAGTGCTCCCAACCAGGTAAATTGGGTGGTTCGAGTAACATTCCTGCACGAATATCCATCGTCCCCGGGGTGACCAATCCCACATGCGCCGCATCCGATAAATCCATGCCGGCCTGGTGCGCTGCGTTGGCTGCAGCTTCCGCCATCCGCCGAGCTCCGGCCTCCGGACCATTATTCACTTGGCTACTGAGATGGGCATAACCGAGAACATTACCCTGGTTATCCACCACACCACTTTTAATATTGGTGCCACCCAAATCGATTCCCACAAAGAACGGCGGTTCCGCAGACGACAGAGGATAAAAATCTCGTGGGACCATTCGCGGAGACAGAATACGCGTCAAGGGAGGAAGGATGATGCATGAAAAAACTGGGTCAAATCACTCAGCTTTTTGAACACTCAGCACGCTCGCATGATTATATATGGCAGCGTGGTCCCCGGGTAGGCGAGTTGGCACGCTACCTGCAAACAACCCTTGTTCTCGATGATTGATGCTGATTCGTTTGAATTCGGCAGCTACACTGGATAGATAACACTAGGTTGCCGAGAAAGCACAAGAGTATGATTTGCAGTAACGTTGAGAAACTGACGGAACTTTTCAAGATTACTGCAACTAGGATTCCCAGTCTGGTAGTCCCAATCCTAATAATCTTAGATCTAGGTTTGCTCTTGTCGACCGCCTGTGCGGCCGAAGATTCTCTGACGCACCGCCAATCCCTGACCGATCGTCATGCAGAACAAACCGTTGTATTCAAGGGGCAAATCGAAGGTCTAGCCCGACAATGTAGAGCCGATCAGCAACTCGCCTTGGCCAGCCGGATCGAAACGTTCTATCCAGAACCGGTAAGCGATGCTCTGTTTTTCTTTCGGCCGAGTGATGATTTTCTAATCTTGCCCGCAACGCCCGAAGTAGAAAAATTTCAGACATTGCGTCGGGAACATGGAACGTTTTTATTGCGTCTTGCTCAGGAAGCTGCCGCCGCCGGGCATGCGGGTTTGGCGATTCCTCTACTTTACGAGGCGCTCTACTGTGATGGAGATCTCGCAAAAGCCCGTCAAATCTTGGGGCAAAAACAATTAGCCGGCCGGTGGGTTTCGTTAGAAACTGCCGCAAGAGTGAATCGCGGTGAGCTTTGGAGCCAAGAATTTGGTTGGTTATCTAAAAACGCACTCGATCGCTACAAACAAGGAGAACGTTTGTATCGCGGCAAGTGGATTTCAGAGGAAGAAGACGCACGTCGGCATCGACAGATGCGCAACGGCTGGAAGGTTGAAACAGATCATTACGAGGTCACAACCAATCTGAGTCTACAGGCCGGAGTTAAACTAGCACAAGAATTAGAAGCCTTTTACAACGTGTGGTCACAGTTATTCGCCGACTATTATTTTTCACCTCAAACACTCGAAAAACAATTCCTACAAACAAACAATCCGCCTGTTAATCGAAAAAAATATAAAGTGCATTACTTTCGCAATCGTGCAGAATACGATCTGGCACTCGCCCGAATTCAGCCGGGAATCTCAGGAAAAACACTCGGTGTATATATAGAAAAAATAAAGACGGCCTATTTCTTTGCCCCAGCAGAAGATAATGAAGAAGAAGAAAATCTTTCGCAAATCACCATCTGGCATGAGGCAACTCATCAGTTATTTGCCGAACGTATTGCAACACGAAAAGTGAGTGGGTTGAAAAATAACTTCTGGATCGTGGAGGGGATAGCGTGCTTTATGGAAACGCTGCATCAAGAGGAGCAAGGCTGGAGACTGGGCGGCCCAATGGCTGGCCGTTTAGCGGCGGCCCGCATTCGCTTGGAGCGTGATCATTTTTATGTTCCCTTTTCAGAAATGGTAACCTTGGGGGCCAAATCCATGTTAAACAATCCGCAATACCGCACTCTCTATACACAAGCGGCCGGACAGGCAGCTTTTCTAATGACGGCCCGTCATGGGAGATTTCGGCCAACGGCAATCGAGTATATAAGGCGCATCTATCGTGGTCAGGCAAAGCTCGCGACACTAGCTTCCTTAACTGGCATTCCGCTCACGACATTGGATCAAGAATATCGAGAGTTCCTGCTACAACCAACGGTGCGGTGAGTCGCAATCCGTTGACCGACGGACAAATCGCAATTATCATGCATTTTCCGCTTTCTTGGATGCGGTCAATGGTTTGATGGTGGTTGTAGCTCAGTTGGTTAGAGCGCCGGATTGTGGTTCCGGAGGTCGGGGGTTCGAGTCCCCTCAGCCACCCCTACTATGAAGTTTTTATCCAATTACTCTACAATCGATTGCTTCGCCCAAGCAGTGCTTCTCATCGAAGGATTTCAATTCCGTGACCTCAGAAAATCTTGAGCACTGGGAAAAAGTTGAAGCGGAGCGCAGCGCTTTTGAGGCGAGTCTTGTAGACGAAAGTCGCCTTGTTGCACCGAAAAGCCGCATCGATCGATATCTCGATCCTCCCCTCGATACATGGCACGAACTCGAATACTGTTACGCCTTGCTTGGAGATGCGAAGGGTAAAACCGTACTCGAATATGGGTGTGGTGATGGCAACAATACCCTTATGCTTGCGCTTCGAGGCGCCAAAGTAAAAGCACTGGACATTTCGCCAGATTTAATTGAAATCGCTAAAAAACGATTGGAAGTGAATCAGGTCGAGGGAGACGTGGAATTCATCGTTGGATCCGCGCACGATATCCCTCTTCCCGACGAATCGGTCGACATTGTCTTCGGTATGGCAATCCTTCACCACCTCGATCTCGAACTTTCAGCAAAAGAGGTAAACCGCGTGTTAAAGAAAGGTGGCAAAGCCATTTTTAAAGAACCCGTGAGGAATTCGCGAATTGTAAAATTTGCGCGAAAGTTAGTCCCCTATGAGGCGCCTGACATTTCACCTTACGAGCGACCTTTAACCGACAAAGAGCTTCAAAATTTCGGAAAAGAATTTTCATCATATGCGAGCCGTGGATTTACCTTACCGATAACAGAATTTCTGGAAAAATTTTCTTTACTCCAAGGAAAAGTAAAAAAGATTTCGTCCCAATTCGATCAATCGGCGATGAATCTTATCCCTGGTTTGAAATATTTTGCGGGGAGACGTGTCGTAGAACTAATAAAATAAAAACATTTTGTAGGCCTGCATATTCAATTGAGGCGCTCTCATAGATTGCTTTTCCAACTTCTTTAGTTTGGTAAAAACGCACTCTTCGCTTCAACGCGTCGAGACGCGACGCGGTCTAAAAAATTCTAAAACCGGTCAAATTATCGTGCAAACGGCAATTTTAGATTCGGTTTAATCTCAGCTTGATCCTGATCTCAAGGATCATTTTTTCAGAAATATAACCTTCCTTTATTGGTTCTTAATGGAACCGATTATGGGCAGCTTTTCATGAATAGTCCTTCCGAGTCGCTTTGATTGCTCTCTTTGAAACATTCATTGCTAGTTTTTTAAGCATCTCTACCGCGAGATTGGACAGCTTCCCGTACTTTTTTGCGCCGCGTTGAAAATTTAGATTCGGGCACGCGATTTGCTATTTAGGTTGAGAATGTCCGATTTATTAGGCGTTCCAGAATTTTCGCATTACGAGGAGAGGTGCTTTCAAATGAGTCGAGGTTATTTGATCGATATGGATGGAGTGATCTATCGAGGTGGAGAGCTTATTCCGGGCGCCGATGCATTCATTCATCGATTGGCCCAAGAGAATATCCCCTATATGTTTCTCACGAATAACAGCCAAAGGACGCGAAGAGATGTAGCCACAAAATTAGTCCGCATGGGTATCGAAGTCGATGAATACCATGTGTACACATGTGCCATGGCCACGGCTCGATTTCTTGCCCGCCAACATCCTGGAGGCACAGCCTTCGTGATCGGCGAGGGTGGGCTTCTTGCTGCGTTGCACACGAACGGTTATGCCGTTGTCGACCATGACCCCGATTATGTGGTAGTGGGAGAGGGACGCACGGTTACGCATCACATGCTCGATCATGCTGTGCAACTCATCTTAGATGGTGCAAAACTCATTGCCACCAACCTAGATCCTAATTGCCCGACCCAAGGTGGAACGAGGGCCGGTTGCGGTGCAACGGTTGCGTATCTGGAGACGGCAACCGGCAAAGAGGCGATGAATATGGGAAAACCTAGTCCGATTATGCTCCGTCAGGCACGCAATGAACTCGAAACGTCCACGTCTGAAACGATTTTAATTGGCGATACCATGGAGACCGATATTTTGGGCGGTGTGCAGATGGGCTATCGGACCATCTTGGTTCTTTCGGGTTCGACGCGTCGAGAGGATTTAGCAAATTATGCCTATCGCCCGGACCTCATTGTCGATTCGCTCGCTGATTTGGTGAATTCAGGAATTGATCTCGGATCGGTAATTCCCTTGGGCGCGCAAAATGAAGACTCTGTGATGGATTTGGATGCCTGGCGCAAAGTAAACTGCTAGCTGAAAGCAATTTCATTACCCGAATCCATTGTCGGGTTTTGAAGGAAAGTTACATTGGTTTTCTTAGGTCCCGATAAAAAATCGTAATTATCTTGGCATCAACCACTTAGTTCCACTATAACGGGGTAGGCGTAGGTTCAAAGACTTACTTAGTTTTGAGCAAGAGGTAATATCGATGTCTAAACGAATTGCATACACATTTGTTTTGTCGCTCGGGGGAATCGCGATGATCCCCGGGTGCGAGCAGGCAAAACAATCCACTCCAGAATCACTGGATTCCGTCTCAGCCACAGCGACAACCCCTGTGTCACTGCCCACATTGACTCTTGTCGTATCCGGCATGTCCTGACAGTTCGGCTGCAAGCCTCGGGTCGAGGCCGCACTTGAAGAAACTCCTGGCGTAGAGCAGGTTACGGTTGATTTCGGCAAGAAAGAAGCAACCGTGCAACTCAAATCTAGCGCAACGGATTTCGACAGCAAAACGTTGGTTGAAGCGTTAAAAGGTGCAGGGTTCGACGGAAAAATTGTCGAATAATTTGAAAACAATCCTGCGAAGAGGTTAACGCGGGCGATTCGGTCGTTTCCGTGCCTCTTTCGATTTCGACTTTTTTTGAGTCTTCTTCTCAACCGGTTTCTCTGCAGTTGTTTCTGCGGTGCTCCGCCGCGCGGGACGATAGCCGGTGCCGGGCTTGTTTCGAGATTGACGTTTTTTTCCCTTCGATTTTCCACCTTTTATTTGGTGGACATATTCTCCCTGATACAAACGACTTTCACGCCGTCGTGCGGCAATGGCCTCGCGCGGCGGGCGGTCCGGAATCAAACAATCGCATCCGCTGCCGATCAAATCCTGGCGACCGGCCTTCTCCAAGGCCTTGCGGACCTGGAAATAATTTTCCGGCTTGAAAAACTGCATCAGGGCTCGCTGTAATTTCCGATCGCGTAGATGTCGCGCGATATGTACCTCTTTGCCCGAAAAGGGATCAATACCCGTATAGTACATTGCCGTCGCCACATCGAAGGGTGCGGGAATAAAGTCTTGAACTTGATCGGGGCGATAACCTGTCCGCTTCAAGTAGAGTGCCAAATCGATCATCGCATCCAGATCGCTGCCTGGATGGCTTGCGATATAATAGGGAATTAAATATTGCTTTTTTTTCGCACGTTTTGATTCTTGATTGAATATTTCCGCAAACGCTTCAAAATCATCGCCACTCGGTTTGCGCATTTTGTCGAGTACGCCTGGATCGGTATGCTCGGGCGCCACTTTGAGATGCCCACCCACGTGATGCTTTGTCAAATCCCGCATATACTCCGGTGAGCGTCGTGCCAGATCCATGCGAATTCCACTGGCAACCAACGCTTTTTTGATCCCCGGCGTCTCTCGCACATCCTTCATCAACTGCACCAATGGTCCGTGGTCGGTGCCCAGTAATTTGCAAATCGTTGGATGCACACAGGACTGTCGACGACAAACCGCTTCGACCTCAGGTTTGAGACATCGCATTTGATACATATTGGCGGTGGGTCCCCCAATATCGCTAACGACTCCCTTGAAATCTTTATCACCCGCCATCTCCCGCACTTCACGCTTCACCGAGTCTCTCGAGCGAGATTGAATGATTCTTCCCTGATGGGTCGTTATTGAGCAGAACGTGCAGCCTCCAAAACACCCGCGCATGATCGTCACCGAGTCTTTGATCATTTCAAAAGCTGGTATTGACTCTGTGTAGGAAGGATGTGGTTTGCGTGTATAAGGAAGTTCATACACTGTGTCCATCGAGCCTTCGGAAATCGGTAACATCGGAGCATTCGTCACGACGGCCTGACGGTCGTGCCACTGAATGAGTCGCCGCGCGTTGTAAGGATTCGTTTCGTTATGAATCATTTTAGTGGCCTGAGCAAAAGAACGTTTGTCCTGAACCACTTCTTCATAACTTGGCAGCGTGAGCGCATCGGTAGGTGGTGTTTCTGAGGCACCCATGGCATAAGCTACGCCCCGCATATCACGTAAGTCTCGAACCCCTTCCCCTGCATCAAGTCTCTGGGCAATTTGCAGAATGAGTTCCTCGCCCATGCCAAAGGCCAGAAGATCCGCTTTGCAGTCAAGCAGGATTGATCGGCGAACTTTGTCACTCCAATAGTCGTAGTGTGCCAACCGTCGCAGTGAAGCCTCCACACCGCCAGCAACTACCGGAACTCCCTTGAACGCTTCACGCGCCCGTTGGCAATACGCCAGTGTTGCCCGATCGGGTCGCATGCCAATCCGGCCACCTGGAGAATACGCATCATCATTCCGGACCTTACGATTGGCCGTATAATGATTGATCATCGAATCCATATTGCCGGCACTTACGGCAAAAAATAGCCTAGGCCGGCCGAACGTCTTCCAGGGATCACAACTTCTCCAGTCAGGTTGCGGCAAAATGCCCACCCTAAAACCAGCGGCCTCTAAGACGCGACTTAGAATGGCAGCGGCGAAACTTGGATGGTCGACATACGCATCCCCGGTAACAAACACCACGTCCACTGAATCCCAACCACGGTCCAGCATTTCGCCGCGCGAAATGGGCAGAGGCTTGGCTTGCGCATCCGCATCAAGCCGCTCCAAGACAGTGCCTGTCTTGCCGGCAAGCTGAAGAATAGGAAGTTGGTCCTGTGGTGGCAGCATGGATTAATCCTCAGGGAAGACGAATCCGTTCAGTTTAGCCGGGTTTCCATCAGGAAAGCGCCATCGGAACGCAATTCCTCAGCTAAAAATAGTATAACAGAGAGCATCTGCGAAGGATTGCCGATGTTGCGGAAAATCGGGGTACGATATACTCATGAATACAACGCTTGGCCCCCCCTCGTTGTGGCCGACCTTCCTATCAGATCGTCTTGTTGACCGGAATCGAACAGGCCCATGCTCCCTTCGCAGCGCTTTATTTTCTTATGCTGGCTAAACATTTTTGTGTTCATCAATCTTGCGTCCGCAGCAGAACAACGCGGCCCGATCCTCGATTGGAAATTACGGCGACCGCCGGAACCTGTCGAGACAGAAGGAGAGATCCTAACTGCTGCTAGTGAATTCTCCTTCAACAACCGTGATCCGCTACAATTCTCAGCCGATCAACCTCATGCGCTCTGCTTACTCGAAAAGCAAAAACCGCTTCAAGTGGAACTCGATAAGAAGCAATCGGATACCTTGCCAACAAAGGGCTTTTCGCTGCAACTCTGGGTACGTCCCGAGAAACAGCAAACTGAATTTGGCCTCGTCTCTTTAGAACAAGCCGGTCGTACCATCTGGTTGCTTGGGGGTGATGCAGATCATTTTTACTTTACACTTGCAAGCGAAAATAAGCCCCAGCCAACACGACTCATTGCACGAACTTTTTACCAGCATGCCCACTGGTATCAAATTACGGCAACATACGATGGGCAACAGCAAAAAATCTATGTCGATGGTAAGTTAGCCGGCGAAGCTTTTGAGCAGCGGGGGTCTCTTTTTTCATCTGATTCGCCCGTGATACAAATCGGAACACTTCCCTCGAAAAGTGATGATCCAACGCATTCAACCGATTTCTCTGGACAAATCGCTGGCATTCGCGTGTGGAATAGAGCCCTGACTGGAAGCGAGATTAAATCGCAGTTTGCGACCGAGCAGTCGATGTTTCCCGGTGCTCTCGCCGCACACGACCCCTCGCGTGATTGGCCGACTTTCGGGCATGACAATCACCGAAGCCGTCGTGCCGGCAGCCAACCGGCACTTCCTCTGCACTTAGCTTGGCACCGAAAAATTCGTCCTGGTCCCCTGCCCGCCTGGCCACCACCGGCAGAGCAAGACTTCTGGAACCGCAAACAAAATCTCAAGCCACGGGTTGCCTTTGACCGGTGCTTTGAACCGATCGTTTCGGACGGGAAAGTGTATTTGGGTTCCTCGAGTGAGGATCAAATTTACTGTTTTGATTTAGCAAACGGCGAGAAACTCTGGCATTTCTTTGCCGAAGCTCCCATCCGACTTGCACCCACGGTAGTCGACGACAAGATACTCTTTGGCTCCGACGATGGGGGCGTGTACTGTTTGGGTGCCAGAAGCGGAGATGAAATCTGGCGCTACAAACCCCCGGCCGGCTATTTTCCGGGCAACGGTCGATTGGTCCATCCGCAATTAGTCCGCAGTGGCATTTTTGTTGAACGGGGAAAAGTGTGGTTCACTGCGGGGCTTTTTCCCCGACAGGGGGTGTACTTGGTCACGCTTGATTTACAGGATGGCGCGGTCTTGAAGAAGACCAAGCTGTCTCGTTCCCCTCAAGGTTATCTCGGGCGTATCAGCGGTCGACTCTATGCGCCGACCGGACGAAACCTCCGAGGCGCAATCCTCGAGTCACTTGAGAGCAAAGACAAAGATCCTGTCATTGAGCGACCTCTACTGCTCCCACCCCTGGATCGCACGGCAATCGAAGCAGGGCAGTTAATTTTTGCGGGTGGGACGGGCACCGTAGCTGCCTTATCACGCGATAAACATAAAATATTGTGGGAAGCGGAGATTGAAGGCACCGCTGGAAGCCTGGTCCTTGCCGACGACCATCTTCTTGTAAGCACCGAGGAGGGTGATCTTTATTGCTTTACTCCACAGGAGCAAGCGACCAAAGAATATTCGAGTGAAAAGCGTGGTAGCCAGAAGCGCGTCGCGGATGAACGAACGGCCGAAACCATTCTCATGACGATCGGGATCGACCAAGGTTACGCCCTATTGATCGGCGATGATTTGACTGACCTCGCAATCCAAATTGGGCTGCAAACCGAGATGCAGGTGATCCTCGGCATGCAAGACGCTGAAAAAATCAAACACGTCCGAAACACACTAAATGGCTTGAAGCTGTGCGGACAAGTGACTGTCCATGACTTGGCCGGGCAAACAAGCTTGCCGTATGGCAGTTGGCTTTTTAATCTCGTCGTTCTGGACGATGTAAAAAAAGAAACGCTTCCGTTTAATCGTGAGGAAGTCTGGCGTGTGGTGCGGCCGTCAGGCGGGTGTCTTTGGGATCTGAACCGTATGCAACCCACTTACCGAAAATCGCTTCAAGGGGCCGGGCAATGGACACACCTCTATGGCAACGCCGGCAATACGGCATGTAGCGGCGACCAACTCGTACAGGGACCACTTGTGCCGCAATGGTTTGGCATGCCTGGGCCTCAGGGGATGATTGATCGCCATCACCGAACCGCGGCACCCCTTTATTGTGATGGGATACTCTATGTGCCGGGGAATGAAAAGATTTATGGTGTCGATGCATATAACGGAACCGTACGTTTTGAAACCGATGTCCTCGGGTCGCGCCGGATTGGAGTCTTACGGGATTGTGGGCCAATGTGTGCGAACGAAGACGGGCTATTCATCGCAGTCGGTCAACAGTGTGTTTTGCTGTCGGCCAAGGATGGAAGTCAACGCAAGCGCTTTGAAGTGCCTCCGGTAGAGGGTAAGCAAGCAAACGACTGGGGCCTCGTCGCTTGTGACGACAACTTGCTTTTCGGCAGCAGTGTGCCGCAGGGTGGCATTCGCCGGGGACACAGTCGCGCGTCGATTATCGAAGGGACACATTGGGATTTTCGGCCCATTGTGACCAGTGACTCGGTGTTCGCCTTTGCGCAAGAATCTCAAAAATTAACGTGGCGATATGCACCGTCAAACCGTTTGATTCTGAATCCTACCATCGCACTCGGTGGCGGTAGAATGTATTTTGTGGAAATAGATCAGCCAGGAGGGCAAAAAATACCAGGGCGTGTGCGTATCGATCAGGCGCTCGATAGTGGCGCTCGTGTCGTGGCGCTCGATCAGCAGACAGGAGCCGTTGTATGGAAGCAAGATGTGGATTATGCGGCAATCGAACATCATCTTTATGGATTCTATGCAGATCAATCGTATATTACCGTTGGCTCACGCAACCAGGCAGGAGATAACGGCAAGCAGACCGTCTGGTACGACATTCATGTACGCGACGCGTCCAGTGGGCAGATCCGATGGCAAGCCAGTCAGGATAATCAGACGGCGGCTGGGGGCGATCATGGCGAACAGGATCATCATCCGGTGATTGTCAAAGATCGGCTCTACGTGGAACCATTTGCTTATGATTTAAACACGGGTCAGCGCGATTATGACTGGGGGTGGAAACGGGGACATCGTGGTGGTTGCGGAACCATTTCCGCATCAAATCAGGCATTCTTTTTCCGTGATCGAAATGCAGCCATGTTCGATCTGAAACTGAAGACGCACATGCCAGTCACCCAAGTCAGTCGCCCCGGATGCTGGATCAACATGATTCCCGCCGGTGGTCTGCTATTGATCCCAGAAGCCAGCTCCGG
>JAYZMM010000086.1:0-17568 GCA_036153155.1 Planctomycetota bacterium | reverse complement strand
ACTACGCCAGTTGATCTCTGAAGATGTATCGGAGTCGAACGATTCTGGTTTGTTTGAAGATGAAATGGAAGTGCTGCTCGGCCCGGACGCAGGAGAAATTGTTCCCGTTACGATCGAGATAGCGCCGCTTCAGAACCCCGGGCGTTATACCTATGAGTGGGATCTTTCGCTTCGCGGCGAGGCTCCGGTGAAAAATGCCGATAAAATATCCAGTAGTCGTCGGCGAAGATTTCAAATTGAAGTCGAAGGAAAACCGACTCGCGTGCTGTTGGTCGCCGGCGGACCCTCTCGCGAATATCAATTCCTTCGCAATCTGCTGAAACGCGATTCGAAACAGATCGAGTTGGATGTGCTGTTGCAGAGCCGTCCGCAAGACGGCTTGGACGATCCTGCCTATCTAACGTCATTTCCGGATCGTGAGACACTTGCCAATTACGATGTGGTTGTTGCCATGGACCCGGAATGGGATCGACTCGGTCCGCAAGTCGCCGAGGCGATGGAAGACTGGGTCGCCGATGAGGCAGGCGGCTTGATTTTGATCCCCGGCGTGGTGAACGCAGGAAGCCTGATTCAGAATTGGAGTCATGCCCCCGAGTATCAGCCTTTGCGCGATCTATTTCCTGTTGTGTTTGAAGACGAATTTGAAATGTTCAATGACGATGTTCAGGATGCAGCGCGGGTTCGCGCGGTGGAGTTTACGCGTGATGGAAGAGACGCGCCCTTCCTGCAACTGGAGGATAGTCCGCTTGCCAGTCAGCAGGTTTGGGAAGCATTCGCCGGTGTCTACGGACCACGAGCCGTGAAATCAAAAAAGTTCGGCGCTACGGTTTACGCCCGTTATGATGACCAATTGGCCGAATCATTGGGCCAGGAACCCATTTATATTGCCGGACAATTTTATGGCAAAGGAAGAGTCTTTTACCAGGCGAGTGGGGAGATATGGCGACTTCGTCGCCTCGACAGTGCGCACTTTGAAAAATGGTACACGCATCTGATTCGTCACGTCTCTGCCGGTCGTTTGCATCGGGGGTCACCGCGGGGGGATGTACTGCGTGTCGAAAAAGAAACGGCTCGGGTCGGCGACACGATCCCGGTGGTGGCTCATTTAAAAAATGCAGCCCGCGATCCTTACGAGGCGGATATGGTAACTCTCTATGTGTTTTCCGCCTCGCAGCCGACTGAAGGGATCCCGATCAAACTGATTGCGGATCCGGCTCGGAAGGGATCGTTTCGCGGAGAGTGGACGGCCGGCAGCCCCGATCGTTATCGTCTGGAGTTAGCGATCCCCGAAAGTGACTACGATCCCTTGACTCGGACCGTAAAAGTGTTGGCGTCGGATCGTGAACGGATACGCCCGGAGCAAGATCGAGAGGCCTTGCAGCAACTGGCGACGATGACCGGCGGAAGATATTTCACTTCGCTGGAGGCTGCCCTCGGTGAGACCGGCGAGCCGCCATTGCGGTCGGCGCTCGTTGATCAGACGCGTGTCACGCCAATCCAAGGTGATGTTGATCAATTCTGGAAAGCGCAATTCCATCGCTGGATGTTGCTAAGTATTTGCGGTCTGTTATGTACCGAGTGGTTTTTGAGACGTCTTTTTCGGCTTGCTTAGAGCAATATTTTGAAAGCGTGCCATGGCAACGGTGACCCAAAATAACCAAGCGACGCCAGGATGGGCGGGAGAAATTGCACAACTCCGCCGCCGAATCCGTGGCCACATCCTGATCCAAAGTTTAGCGATCCTCTGCACCATGTTGGCCGTCGGCTTCTGGTGTTCGTTCGCCCTCGACTGGCTCTGGGAGCCGACGATTAAGACCCGCATTGCCTTGCTTTCCATTTTTATCCCGATCGGGCTGTGGGTGGTCTGGCGATTCTCTCTGAGTCGGCTCGGGGTGCCCTTGCCCGACAGTAGTATGGCCCTGCTGCTCGAAAGAAATTATCCGGTCCTGCAAGAACGCTTGCTCACGATCATTCAATTAACCGGTGACAAGGAAGAAGATCGGGAATTCGATCCTCGACTCCTTGAGCATGTCAGTCACGAATTGGAATCGTTGTTTCCCCTTACCGGGCCGCGACGGATTTTGAATTCCCGTCCGCTGTTGCGATCCTTTGTCTGGTCGTCGTCGCTCGCTTTTTCGATCCTGGTTTTTTACCTCTTGCAACCGACGTTAGTGCAGATCTGGGCTTCCCGTAATTTAGCTTTTCGCGATGTGCGTTGGCCACGTGCGACTCAAATCCGAGTGGAGGGGTTTGTCGTTGGCGAGGACGGGGTGCGACGGAAGAAAGTCGCTCGAGGCGGGGAAGTTTCTCTGACTGTGCGGGCTGATCTTGCGTACGAACTTCCGGAGCGGGTCGAAATCCTGTTCAATACTATCGATGGAAAGGTGCGGCGGGTGGGCATGACCCGTTTAAAGGCGGCGATTCCCGGCCGCGACACGGATCAGGAATACGCGTACGTGTTTAAAAACGTTCGTGCCTCAACGCCGCTTTCCATTGTCGCACGCAGCGGACGTTTGTTCAGCAAGCCGGATCGCATTGATGGGTTGCAAATCGATGCGGTCGAAAGCCCCGCGTTGGTCGACATTCAGCTGCATTACACGTTTCCTGGCTATCTGAAGATGCCCCCAGAGACCGGGTCAGTGCGGCTCAATGAACCGATCCCCAGAGGGACCCGGGTCCAGCTGGTCGGGCAATCGAACAAGCCACTCTCAAGGGCGATCTTGCGCCGATCCGAGATAGGCGGTGAAGCGAGCGAACAACAGATTGAGGTCGATCGGGAGAACGTTGAAATGATCGATATAGATCTGTCAGCGGTCAACCAGGATACGAGGCTCGATTTTCGTCTATTTGATAAAGACCATATTGAAAATGTGAACCCCGTTCGTTTCGTCCTCCGCACACTGGAAGACGCTCTTCCTGAAGTCGATGTCGCTCCGGTAGGCATCGGCAAGTCAATCACGCCCATGGCGGTGATTCCTCTGCAGGGCGGCGTGCGTGACGACTACGGCGTTGCCGAAACGCGTGTCGTGTACGCAGTCGACGGCGGCGCGGATACTTTTTTGCCCGCATCGCTGCCGACCAACGGCACGTGGGAAGCAGAGAATCCATTCGCTTTTGAGATCGAACCTCTCCAGTTGCAACCGGGTCAAACATTGAGTCTGCAGGTACAAGCCCGTGATTTTTGCGATCTCCGCGACATGCCGACCTATGGCGAAGGTGCAAAATATAGCTTGAAAATCGTTACGGAAAGTCAGTTGCGGGCAGAGCTTGAATCGCGGGAGAAAATCCTGCGGCGGCGGATGGAAACCATTTTTTCAGAAGCGCAGCGGATGGAGGATTCTCTTGCAAGACTTGATTCGGGACCGGCGGATACGGATTCATTGAGCGGAGATTCTGCGATTGACCGAAGAGATTCGATTCGCATGGTGCGAATTGAGTCAGCATTAGAGTCTGCAGATCGTATGCGGCATGAAACCGCAAACGTCGCACTTGAATTTGAACGAATTCTGACCGAACTCCGGAACAATCGTGTTGCTTTTCTTAATGAACTTGAGCAGCGAATTGGGGGCCGGATTATCGATCCGCTCCGGCGCATCGCATCAGAGTCTTTTCCCGAACTCGAGCAATCGCTGCAATTGGTTCGGGGAAAAATTATCGATGCAGATTCGTTTTCGACCCCGCTAGCGGCAGCCCGGGGAGATGTCCGATTGATACTCCAGCAGATGCAGCAGGTACTGGAAAACATGCTTAAACTACAGCGGTTCAACGAGGTCCTGGCCGATTTGCGTAAAATTATCGATGCGCAGCAGCGGGTGTCACAGCAGACGCTCGAGCAAAGAAAACGCCTGGAACAGCAGTTGAAGGACCAACTGAAAAAAGATCTGCTCGAATAGGCACTTAGCCCGTTATAATGGAGCACCGGCCTTCAGGGGAGAACGCGGTCGCGGATCGGGAGTTGATGGAGCATGTCGAAACTCAAAAGAGACCTTCAGGCACTGCTGAGCGCTTTACTGTGGATCAGTCTCTCTGTGCATAATGCTATCGGTGCTGATGTTCCCACTTCGGCAGGCGAGACTGATCGGCTCGTGGTAGAACAGACCAAAGTGGCCGATCAATATGAGCGATTCAAGAAAAATATCACCGATCTTGCGGATTTTCTGCGCGAGACGGATCCCGAGCGGGCAGACGTTTTAGAGAAAGCTGTCTCCCAGATGAATCAGGGTAACGCGCTGGAGCGTTTTAATCAGGTAGTCGCGCTGCTCGGTCAGGATTCAATTCTGATTTCTGATGTCGACGAAATACTTTCCAATCAAGGTGCGGTGGAAACCGAATTGCAGGCACTTTTAACGTTGCTGCTAACCGAAAATCGACAGAGCCAGAGTCAGTCTGAAAAACAGAAGATCGCTCGGTTCATCAAGGAAATCGGGCGTATGATCCGCATGCAAAAAGGAATCCAGGCTGAAACTGAGCGCATGGCTCGCCTCGAGAGTCTGGTGCCTCGTCAGGGGAAGCTTGCCGCGCAGGCAGAATCGCTCGCTAAGAAGATGCAGCAAGCTGACAAACGAGCCAAGGCAACTACGCCCCCGGAGGGATCGTCCCAGTCGCCGCCAGAATCAGAGGGTGAAAAACGGGACGATAAAGAATCGAGTGGTAGTGAAGATGGAGATCCAGCGGGCGAAAAAAAATCCGAGAACAAACAAGAGGAGAGCAAGCAGCGCGGAAACAAGCAGTCCGGTAAGCAATCCGGCAAACAGGATGAAGAGGATTCTGCAAAGCTTGGAACACAACCGGAGTCGCAAGCAGAGCCGTCCCCCCAGCAGGCAGTCGAGCAGGCTCGCAAGCAAATGCGTTCCGCAATCGAGGATCTCAAGCAGGCCAAAAAAGAGAAGGCAAAAGACAAACAGTTTGCTGCCATTGCCGCTTTAGAAAAGGCGAAAGCCGAGCTGGAAAAGATTTTGAGACAGCTCCGCGAGGAGGAAATAGAGCGGGTTCTGGCGCTGCTGGAGGCACGCTTTCGCAAGATTCTTCGACTCCAGAAACGTGTCTACGACGAGACCGTTGCGCTCGACCAGACCGTAGTCGGTGCCCGTGATCGAAGTTTCGAGATGGATGCCAATCGTCTTAGTGAAAAACAGTCAAAAATTGTCGGCCTCGTCGATGCGACGCTGGTCCTGTTCCGCAATGAGGGATCGGCCGTTGCACTCCCCGAGGCATCATTGCAACTGCGGGAGGACATGGAATTGGTTATGGTGCGACTCGATCGCGCAGATACCGGTCCACTTACGCAGCAAATTATGGAGGATATTATCGAGTCGCTTGAAGAAATTATCGGCGCAATTGAGAAATCGCAACAAGATCAAGCGCAACGGAAAAAGGCGGAGGCTGCCAATCAAAGCCAGGCAGGCAATACCGATCCCCCTTTGGTTGATATGCTGGCGGAACTCAAGATGATCCGGTCATTACAATGGCGGGTCAATCGACGCACTGCCCGCTATCAGGAAGTGGTACTCACGGGACGTTCATCTCGTGCAGATTTATTGCCCGAATTAAAAAAACTGGCAGATCGTCAACGGCGGATTGAAAAAATTGCCCGCGATATCGTACTCGAAAACAACCGATGAGGATGCCCCTGTCATGCGCGTCGACTGGAAAGCTTGTGGAATCATTACGCCCAAGATGCGAGACCGCATCACGATGGCCTTGTGGTTACCGGCGATATTTCTGCTGTATTGCCCTGGCGATGCCAGTGAACAGGCTCAACCGGAATCCCTAATCTCCACATCGATGGAACTCATTGCACCTCCGCCCGAAGAGGTGATTAGGAAACGCTGGGTCCTGTACCTCGAGAACAGCGGGAGCAGCGAGACACAAATTCGCGAAGTGCTAAAGGTGTGGGATCCGAAAGCAACGGTCATTGATTCCCGCGAGCGGCTGGGCAAAATGCTAGCTTCGATCGACTTGGTTCATCCGGAGACACTTCAATGGGCCGAGGCCATGCGGCTTAGTGACGGAGACGGGGTGGATGTCGCACGTCTTGAGGAGGAAGCAACCGCAACCTTCGTCAAAGATGCATTGAAGTTGTGGATAGCCCAAGGCTGGATTCAGCAGGGGCGACATGGGGAGGCGTTGTCGCTGCTCGAGGGAATCGAGCCGGAAAAACTTTTAGACCCCGTGTCATATGTATTTGCGCATGCCACGATTTATCATCAGCGGGCAGAAAAAGAGTCGGCAGTGGAATTGCTTGAGTGGCTGCAGAAACATTCCGAATCGATTCCCGAACGATACGCCGTTCTTGGAAATTTGATGTACGAAGATCTCCGGCAGTTAAAAGCCGGATCGCTGGATGACATTTCGCGACGAATGAAGCAGATTCACAAGCAATTAGGCTTGGGCCGCACCGGGGACCATGTGCTCAAGACCGAAGATGAGGTTTTACGGATGCTTGATAAATTGATTGAAGAAGAATCGCAAAAACAAGCCAACCAATCGCAGGCGTCCGCACCATCGGGTGCACCCGCAAGACCGGCGGACGCGAGTCGTTTGATGGGTGGAAAAGGACCAGGACAGGTGACCAAGAAGAAAATCGGAAAAACGGCAGGCTGGGGAGACTTGCCGCCAAAGGAGCGGGAGCAGGCAATGCAGGAGCTGAGTAGGGAATTTCCTGCACACTACCGAGAGGTGATTGAAGCCTACTTCCGTGAGTTAGCCCGTGAGCAGAAGTAACGTTTTGAAGGCCGCGATGTTTTTTTTCCTCATCACACTTAGTTGCGAAACGATCATGTTCGGTGCAGTAGCACCTGAGGTGGTGGTCCGTTCATTGGATGGCGATGTGCAAAACGGAAGATGGGTCGCATGGACACAGGACGCCATTGTCCTCTCGGAAGTTGAGGCAAAGATCGGGGAGCAGAAGATTCCTCTTTCGAGGGTGGGGCAGGTCGTCATTGCAGACTCCCCTGCACCGTCTCCAGATTCAATGGAAACTCGCTATGCGCTCCAACTGGTGGATCGTTCTGAGTTACTGGCCAAGTCGTTTCTCCTTTCGGGAGATGAGGCTGAAGTGGTCTGGACAACTGGTGTATCGCAAAAAGTTCCCGTGTCACTGATTCGGTCGGTCCGCCGGACCGACACCGATGAATCCATGCGCGAGGCCTGGAATCGCTTGCTCGACAAATCACGTGGCCGTGATCGACTGGCAGTTCGAAAAGGTAAATCACTCGATTATGTGGAGGGTGTGATTTCTGGGGTTACACCAAACCATGTCGATTTTGTTCTGGATGGCGAATCGATACCGGTCAAATGGAGCAAAATTGCCGGATTGCTGTTTGCCGACCCTCCGGATTTGCCGAGCAATCCCGCAAAATGCCAGGTATCGATGCGAGGGGGTGCTCGCATTCCGGTTTCAACGTGGAAATCAACACCGCAAAGCGTCGCCGTGCAGTTGCCGTGCGGGTTATTCCTCGAAATCCCGCTTGATCAGTTGGAACGCATCGACTTTTCACAAGACAAGGTAACGTATCTGTCCTCCATGACCCCGGTGATAACAGAGTTTTCACCTTATCTGGCGGCCGGGAAGCTAAGTCCCCTGCTTGAGCGTTTTTACGGTCTGCGACAGGATCGTTCCGAGTCGTCATCGCAAGAGCACACCGATCGGCGATTTGAAATCGCGACCAGTCCGATGGAAGTAGGTTCATCCTCGGAGGACGGTTCTTTGGCGACCGAGTCATATACCGAAGGTCTTTCACTCCGAAGCAAATCACGCCTGGTTTATCCACTGCCACCGGAATCCCGCCGGTTTGAGGCTCGCGTCGGAATTGATGTCGGAAGCAGGCAGTTTGGTAATGTCTATTTCAGCGTACTCGGCGACGGACGCGTGCTTTATGAAGCAGAGATTTCCGGCGACACCGGCCCGCGCGATGTGAGTGTGCCGGTTGCAGGTCTTCGCCGACTCGAACTGATTGTCGATTATGGTAAAAATCAGGATGCAGGAGACCGTTTGAATCTTTGTAACGCGCGGATCGTCAAATGAAACAGTACCCCTCGGATGGACGCCAGAGAGAGAGTCGAACCGAGTCTATGCGGCTACTGCTTGAACCCTATCAGAGCGTTTGGCGCATCTTGTCGTATGCCACTGCGATTGCATTTGGCATTTGGGCGAACGCTACGGTGCGCACTCATGCAGTGGAAGTTCCACCGGCGGTGCTCAAAGCCGAGGCAGATCGGATCGATGCGGTTCGTCGGGCATCGGCAAGCACGCTCGCCATTTTCGGTCCCGCTGGTGGCGGTGGTGGTTCGGGCGTCGTGATCTCCCCCGATGGATACGCGCTGACCAATTTTCACGTAACGCAACCGCTCGGTAACGCGCTGAAGTGTGGCATGAACGATGGAACCCTCTACGATGCAGTGATCGTGGGGATTGATCCGACCGGCGATGTGGCTTTGATTAAATTGTTCGGCCGCGATGACTTCCCTACGGCTGAGTGGGGAGACAGTGATCAGGTGCGAGCTGGTGACTGGGCGCTGGTGATCGGAAATCCTTTTTTGTTGGCCACCGATTTCAAACCGACCGTCAGTTATGGTTTGATTTCAGGTGTCCATCGTTATCAGTACCCGGCCGGAACGTTACTCGAGTATGCCGACTGCTTGCAGACCGATGCGGCTATCAATCCGGGAAATTCGGGCGGCCCTCTGTTTGATGCGAAGGGAGCATTGATTGGCATCAATGGCCGAGGGTCTTTCGAGAAACGAGGGCGAGTCAATGTGGGTGTTGGCTATGCGATTTCGATTAATCAAATCAAGAAATTCTTGAGCTATCTCCGTAGCGGTCGGATCACCGATCATGCAACGCTCGGTGCCGTAGTCAGTAGCGATGAAGATGGCCGCGTGGTGGTGAGCGATATCCTCGAGACCAGCGATGCGTACCGGCGTGGACTACGAATCGATGACGAAGTGGTGCAGTTTGCAAATCGTCCGGTACGTTCCGTGAACGAGTTTAAAAATATTCTCGGCACACTCCCGCGGCTTTGGCAGGTTCCGCTCGAATATCGGCGAGGGGGTGAAGCACGCACCATTCAGGTTCGCCTGGCGGGGGTTCATGGCGCGGGAGAATTAGCACAGCGGTTGATGAAGAAGCGTCCTTTGGATCCTGATGGCAAACCCCCGCAACCCAACCCGCATGGAGCAGCCCCCTCGAAGATGCCCCCAATCGTCAAATCGCATTTCGAACCCAAAGAAGGCTACGCAAATTACTATTTCAATCGTCTTGAGCAGGAGCGGATTGCCGAGGCATGGGCTCCGGATCGCGAGGGTTGGGCGGAAGTAGCAGATTGGCGCATTGAGGGCACCTTCAGTGACGGATTGTCACGTGGTCCATTTAAAATCGAATTGCCAGAAAAAAACGGCAGCGCTGATTTGCCGCATTACCAAGGCCGAGCCGATTTTCGCGACTCGCTTTTTGAATATCTTGATCCACCTGGAAGCGGAGGTTTGTTGGTCGCGTTGCATCTTTGGCAACGATTGCTGCAGCGTGGCGTTGCTGATTTCGGTGGCATTGAGTATGTCGGTCGCGTACCCGATGTTGAAACTGGCGCACCGCTCGATTTGCTTCGGGCCTTCTATGGCGGTGTGGAAGTTCGCTTTCTCTTCGACCCGCAGAGCGGACAACTCGAGAGGCTGGAGATGTTTTCCGAGGAAGATCTTGATCCGTGTGAAATTCGATTTGAAGAATACCGTTCGGATGTGGGAAAACGGTTGCCGCACAAACTGCGGGTCCGGCATGGTGATCAGGATTACGGGACATTCGAAATTAAACAGATTACGCCTATTCCAGCAGATGAAACATGAAGTCCGATTTTCAAAAATTAAAATGGCTCGGTATTTGGGCAGCGCTTTTCATGCTCGCTGCTCCTACGGTGCATGCAGTGGGTGGGTCGTTTGCTGAATTGGTAAATCAGGTTCAGCCGAAGATGGTGAAACTTTACGGCGCCGGTGGGCTCAAAGGCCTGGAATCCTACCAGAGCGGCATTGTGATTGCTGCCGATGGCCATATTCTGACCGCCTGGAGTTATGTTCTGGATACGGAGGGAATTCGCGCAACGCTGCACGATGGACGCAGTTTCGAGGCCGAAGTCGTAGGTGTGGATCCGTGGTTGGAAATCGCAATTCTAAAAATAGATGTTGAAGATCTGCCACATTTCGCGCTCGACAATGCGGTGACCGGCCGCGTGGGAGAACGGGTGCTGGCGTTTAGTAATCTCTTCGGTGTCGCCACCGGGTCGGAACCGGTGAGTGTTCAGCGGGGGGTCATTTCAGCAGTCACTAAGTTGACGGCTCGGCGAGGAGTTTTTCAGACCGCCTACGAGGGGCCCGTCTATGTACTCGACGCGATGACTAACAACCCGGGAGCTGCCGGAGGCGGACTGACGAATATCGATGGAGAGCTGCTGGGGCTGCTGGGAAACGAACTTAAAAATAGACAAAACAACACGTGGCTCAACTATGCCCTACCGGTAGCGGCCATTCGGGAATCGGTCGAGGCCATGATTGCAGGTCGTCCGCAAGTGCCGCCGGAAAAAAATCGCCTTCCAGTCCGTCAACCGATCGACCTAGGGAAACTGGGTCTTGGCATGGTTCCCGATGTGGTGGATGCCACCCCGCCGTTTGTCGACGCGGTTGCCAGTGGGTCGCCCGCTGCCGAAGCCGGGTTTGCCCCCGACGATCTGGTGCTGTTTATTGGTGATGTGCTGGTGCCCTCGATTGGGGCCTTGCAGCGAACGTGTGAGCGAATCGAGAGCGGTGGCACACTCCGCGTTTTGGTCCGTCGAGGAGAAGATCTAAAGAAATTGGAGTTGCACACAGAAATACCTGTAGCAGTACCCAGCACGACCGGAGCGACCACGCCATGAGAGTCCATGCTTCTGTTGATTACAGGCCACTGCATCCGCTCCAATACGCGCCTTTGATATTGCTTGCGATATTTGCCGCCGAGCCGTTGGCACGGCCCTCGTCAGCGCAAGATTTGCCGCGTCTTGAAGAGCAAGCCATTCAGGCTGCGGCCGAGCGTGTGGCCGATTCACTGGTGCAGATTCAATGTGTGGGCGGCAGACAACGCGTAGAGGGAATGGCTCTGGGTGATGGTCCTGGAACAGGCTTGATTGTGTCGCCCGATGGGCTCATTATCACCAGCCAATTTCATTTTGCACGCACGCCCAATGCGATTCTGGTTACGCTGCCCACCGGCGAGCGGTTGGCTGCCCGACGCTTGGCCACCGACAGTAGTCGTGGTCTGGTTTTGCTTAAGGTGGATTTGCCTGCTGGTAGTCCGCCCCTAACAGTCTCCCCTCTGGCTAGTGTGGCGTCTGCCCGGCCAGGGGCGTGGGCGCTTGCGGTCGGTAGAGCGTTTGATCCAGATGCAGTGAATGTTTCGGTCGGTGTGATCAGTGCCACCGACCGTATCTGGGGAAAAGCAATTCAGACCGATGCCAAAATCTCACCCAGCAATTATGGCGGAGCGCTAGTCGATATCGCTGGCCGTGTGTGGGGACTGCTGGTGCCGTTATCACCGGGTCGTGAAAGCAAAGTGGCAGGGGCGGCGTGGTACGATTCGGGTATCGGGTTTGCGATTCCTTATGAAACGATCCGTAGAATTCTCCCGCGTCTTGCGCGCGGAGAGGATTTGCAAAGCGGCTTTCTGGGCGTCAGTTTGGTGAGTGAGCAGAATTTATTCGGTATCGTTCCGCAGATTCAACGGGTCCACCCTGATTCGCCGGCCGCGACGGCGGAGCTACAACAGGGGGACCGGATTGTGGCAGTTGATCGTCAACCGGTAGCTACCATCGCTGAGCTCAAATATCAGCTTAAGCCCCATCTTGCTGGCGATGAGGTGGAAATTCTGATCGAGCGTGACGGCGTACAGGTGGGAAAGACCTGCGTTCTGGTCAATGCGGATTCGATTGCGTGGATCAAACCGGAAGCGGCAAAACAGAAACTACCCGCTGCGGGGCAAGTGCCTCCGCAACGAAAGCCTCGAAAGCAGAATCGCGATCCGCTTGATCGTCTCTAATGCACCAATCGCACCGCGCGTCGGCGGTCGACACCCTGCATCAGCCCCAAAACAAGGTACCGTCGCCGCCGGGCCGACGGCTTATATCCGTTTCACCAAGCGGATCAGCATCACGACAATGACCGCACCTACGGTGGCCGTGACGATCAAATCGAGATATCCGCCACCCAGCGAGATTCCCAAAAGATCGAATAAATAATATCCGGCGAAGGCGCCTACAACGGCGACCACCATATCTCCGATGAGTCCGAAGCCCCCGCCACGCGTGATCACGCCGGCAAGCCATCCGACAAAGATCGCAATCACCAGCAAGGTGATAATTTGTCCCATGTCGAAAGATTCGATTTCAGTAGGCATGACTGGGATTTCTCAGGACTTTCTACTCGGCAGCGGCTGGGACGGGTTGCTCTGTCGCACCAGGATCCCCCGGCGGCAACGCCTCGTCATCGCTGATCACATACAAGAACATCGCCAGGAGCATCAATCCAATCACGAACCAGGTCTTCCAGTCCTTGTGCGCCCCTTTCTTCTTGTGTGACTGCTGGTGATGGTGGTCGTGCTTGTGGTGTGAGTGGCTCATGGCAATCCGTATAAGTGGTTTGTGGAAAAGAAAATAATTCGTGTGCTATGTGGGTCGTGCGCTATGTGGCGTGAACCTCAAGTGATTCGACCTGCCCTTGCAGTAAATCACGTCCACCGACCACCTCCTCGGCCGTCCCATGCAAGATAACCAGGCAGCACCCGCTGCGAAGCTGCTGGTCATAAAGGGCTAAGGAATCCTTGGAGAGCCCCAGATGCAAGAGGCCCGCAAACACTGCTTCGATACCTCCGAGCACCGCTCCGCCCTCCAATCCGCCGACAATCATGCTCAACAACGGCCCACCGACCAGCAGCGGACCGATTCCTGGAATGAATAGAAAACCCGCCCCAGCCAATGCGCCGAACAAGCCGCCCCATAGGGCTCCCTGCTTGCCCCAGAACGCCATCGACTCACCGGTTGTAACGTAGCCGTGGACATGGGCATCCTCTGGGTGATCTTTACCGACGACCGAAATTTTTTTTTGATCGTATCCGCCGTCGGTCAGAGTTTTTACCAAGGCGGTCGCCTGGTCATGATCCGATGCAACGGCAATGCATACGTTATGGTCGGCCATGCGTTTCTTCCTTCGCGAAATGCGTATGGCGTCCCCCGCCATCGCTGTCATCCATTCTCTCGACTCACGATCCCTTGTAAAGGGCACCGTCCATTTTCAGAGTCAATGGCTGGCTGCATCTTGCGCCGTTTGCGATATGGTCGATGACCGCGCCGTCACGGCGGCGGGAAAAGAGAATCTTAGATCTGTTGTTTTAAGGCGCAGGGCATTCCCAATTACCGAGACACTGCTGAGGCTCATAGCCAGCGCCGCGATCATCGGGTTGAGCATCAAATGGGGTGAGAGTGGATACAGGATGCCGGCCGCTAATGGCACCCCGAGGAGATTGTATCCAAACGCAAAATAAAAGTTCTGACGAATGTTCCGCATCGTGGCCCGACTCAGCTTTCGTGCTTGTAGAATGCCGCGAAGATCGCCCTTCACCAGCGTCACCCCGGCTGATTCGATCGCTATATCGGTCCCGGTTCCCATGGCGATGCCGACATCGGCCTCAGCCAGTGCCGCCGCGTCATTAATGCCATCACCGGCCATAGCGACCTTGTGTCCGTCTTTTTGCAGTTGCTTCACTACCTCATGCTTGGCTTCCGGGTTCAGCGCGGCTCGATAGGCATCGAGTTGTAGTTCAGCAGCGACTGCGGCTGCCGCTTGGGTATTATCACCGGTGAGCATCTCAACGGTGAGCCCGCTGCGTTTGAGTGCGGCGACTGCGGTCGGAGTCGACGGCTTGATCGGGTCGGCAATCACCAGCATGCCGGCAGCCTTTTGATTGAGAGCCACAAAAACGACCGATTTCCCTGAGGCTTGTGTCTCGCGAGCCGCTTGAAGTTTGTCAACACCGGCTACATTAAATGTTTCGAGCAGTTGTTCATTGCCAAGCAAAACTGCATCGCCAGAGACCGTGCCCGACACGCCTCCCCCGGTGATCGACTGGAAGTTCTCCGGTGTCGCCAGCGAAAGATGTTTGGCCTTGGCAGCGTCGGTAATTGCGCGGGCCAGCGGATGTTCACTGTTTTGTTCCAGACTGGCAGCCCGTGCCAGAATCAGATCAGCTGCTTGATCGCCCAGCGTAATGATCGCCTGCATGCTGGGCTTGCCTTCGGTAAGGGTTCCCGTTTTATCGACTGTGAGCGTGTCAATCGATTCGAGTCGTTCCAGGACTTCCGCATCCTTGATTAATACGCCTTCTCGTGCACCTCGGCCCATGCCGACCATAATTGACATCGGTGTCGCTAGTCCGAGCGCACAGGGACAGGCAATGATCAATACCGCGACCGAGTTCACAATAGCCCAAGCCGGTTCATCCGGCTTAGCAAATAGCCAGATTACGAGTGTAAGTAGCGCACAACCAAGAACTGCCGGCACGAATACGGCCGAGATCCTATCGGCAATTTTTTGAATCGGCGCCTTGCTCCGTTGGGCCTCGGCAACTCGATGCACAATCTGTGAAAGTAGGGTATCGCTGCCGACTCGCCTAGCGATCATTAAAAAAGCGCCGGTTTGATTGACCGCACCGCCGATCAGCGGATCGCCCGGCGATTTTTCAATGGGAATCGGTTCACCGGTTAGCATTGACTCATCGACCGTACTCGTTCCCTCGAGCAAATCGCCATCCACCGGGATTTTTTCTCCGGGACGCACGCGAAGTGTGTCGCCGGCATGAACCTGATCGAGTGACAGATCTTCCTCATCGCCGTCGCGAACCCGATGAGCGATAGCGGGAGCCAGCGCGAGCAAGTCACGAATTGCACCACTCGTTTGATGGCGGGCGCGCAGTTCCAAGACCTGCCCCAGTAGAACTAACGTGATAATAACTCCGCTGACTTCAAAATAGACCTCTATTTCACCACCCTCGCCCTGAAGCCCTTGAGGAAAGACACCTGGAGCGAGGATCGCCGCCACACTATATGCATAAGCTGCGCCACTGCCGATGCTAATTAACGTGAACATGTTCAGATGTCGCGAACGAATCGAATCCAGTCCCCGTGCAAAAAAAATCCAGCCACAACCGAAAAGAATGAGTGTGGAAAGGGACCATTGCAAGGTGACATTCCAGCCATGGTCCAGATAGCGCTCCAGGTTCCAACCGATCATCGGCAACATGGCGAGTAGCAGGAGCGGCACGGTACAGACCGTGGCCCACCAGAAACGGCGGGTCATCGCGGGCAACTCCGACGGCGCATCTTCGGCCGGAATCCCCTTCGGCTCTAAGTCCATGCCACAAATCGGACAACTCCCCGGACCAACCTGTTCGATCTCCGGGTGCATCGGGCAGGTGTAGATCGCCGCATCGTCTGCAACTGCTTCCGCGTGGTGCGTTATTGCCCGCGCCGAATGACAGCAGTCATTGGTCGATGATGTAAGGAATTTTTCTCGGCAGTGCGAGCTACAGAAATAAAAGAGCTCGCCATCCTGCTCTGCAGAAATCGCCTTTTTTTCGTCGACCTCCATGCCACAGATCGGATCGATTGCCATATCTTATTGCTCGCAATAATGTGGTCACTGAAACTGTTTCCCGACGCATGGTCTGAAACGATCAGATTGAAACCTCAAGAGAGACGGGTAAGCTCAACCAAGCGGTTGCCTCCTTACCGCAGCACGATCCACGCAAGCCGCGTTGGAAAAATGAGAGAAAAGTTGCGGGGACAGGATTCGAACCTGCGACCTCGAGGTTATGAGCCTCGCGAGCTACCGGGCTGCTCCACCCCGCGTCATGTGCCCCCAGTGTAACCGATGGCTGGCCCGATACGACAGACCCCTGCGGTCTGCAGGCAGAATTTTTATTAATCCAACCCCGGTAGCCATTGCCGCTGCGCCTCATAACAGGCAATTGCAACACTATTGGAAAGGTTCAAGCTGCGAACCTCATCGCGTAGCGGAATGCGGAGCGCCTGAGGGTTTTTCCCCCGGGTCCACCGCTTCGGCAGTCCGGTCGATTCATTGCCAAATACAAAGGCATCTCCCTCCGTGAAGTCCGCGTCATGATAGGCCCGCTCGGCGTGGGTGGAGAAAAACCACATCGTATGGCCCGGCAATTTTTCGAGCAACATTTCCCAACAGTCGACCACTTCCAGGTTGAGGTGCTGCCAGTAATCCAGCCCTGCCCTTCGCAAATGGTGGTCGTCTAATTGAAACCCGAGGGGCCGCACCAGCCAGAGTTTCGCTCCCACCGCCACGCAGGTTCTGCCGACACTCCCGGTATTATGGGGGATTTCGGGCTCTAACAGGACAACGTGCAGGCGTGGTCGATAGGCCATCGGCAGGGTAAAATTCTGAGGAAGCGGTCGAGCAAGGCGAAACTGCCTGGCAGGCAAGCAACAACGAACTGCATGTAATACGACAAAAAACAGCCCACGCATTATATGGAAATTTCCCGGAATCCAACCCGGTCCGTCCGGATCGGCTCGCTTGTTATCGGCGGAGGTCATCCGATCGCGGTGCAGAGTATGACCGCCACAGCGACCCAAGATGTGACGGCAACCGCAGCGCAGGTAAACATGTTGCATGCAGCAGGTGCAGATGCAGTGCGGATTGCCGTTGATAGTCGCAAAGATGCGGAAGCGGTGGCGTGCATCCGCGGTGAAACGGAAGCCAATCTGATTGTCGATCTACAAGAGAGCTACCGTCTGGCTGAGCACTTGGCACCCCATGTCGACAAAATTCGTTATAACCCAGGTCATCTCTATCACCATGAGCCAAAGCGTCCTTGGCAAGACAAAGTACGGTGGATTGCCGAGATAGCAGAGGCCAATGATTGTGCGCTAAGGGTCGGAGTGAATTGTGGCAGCGTTGACCCGGCAAAAGCGGCACGGTTTGAGGCGGACGATTCGATCGGGCCCATGCTTGAAAGTGCATTGGATCATTGCGGGTTGCTCGATGAAATTGGATTCACTCGTTATTGTGTTTCGCTGAAAGACTCTGATCCTGCTCACGTGATTGAAGTTAATCGGCGGTTTGCGTCCGAACGGCCCGATATCCCTCTGCACTTAGGTGTAACCGAGGCAGGCCTCCCGCCCGATGGAATTATCAAAACGCGCATTGCATTCGAGCAGTTAATCAGTCAGGGCATCGGTGATACGGTGCGGGTCTCCCTAACAGTTTCGAATGATCGCAAGGGGGAGGAAATTGTGGCCGGGCGCGAGATTCTCGCTGATATTGCGGCCGGACGCGTGCGGAGCGTGGTGCAATTTTCCACCGATCAAATGAACATCATCAGTTGTCCGAGTTGCTCACGTGTCGAGAATGAGGCGTTTATCGATCTGGCCGAGCAAGTCAAAGAAATGACCCGCTACGCGCAAGAGCATGCGATCACCATTGCGGTGATGGGTTGCCGAGTCAATGGTCCGGGCGAGACTGACG
>JAYZMM010000085.1:0-13029 GCA_036153155.1 Planctomycetota bacterium | reverse complement strand
GACTGTCCGTAGGGTTGGACTGTGTCACGCGGTGGTTCTCCTGGGATTCTCGCATGTTCCGCTTTGATTATAGGTGGCACCCCCCCTTTGCGGAAAGGTCGGCACGACTGAATCGCAATTCACCATTAAACCGCGAGGTCGGTCATTTATCGCAATGATTGCATGCGTCTTATGCGGCCACCCCTCTGAGAGGGAGGCTCGCAAAAAACACCAATTTATCTACGAGAAATGGCCGATGTTCAACTGACAGAGTCCAGTAAATGCAGGTTGTGAGACGGCGTGCATTTTGCTACCCTCCCCCCCCCACCCCAAAATCCCATCCATATGTCTCTGCTTGTAAGCTGTCGCACGTTCCCTATGGATTGCACCAGCCATTTTCTTCGTTTCAGGTCACTCGGTCTCAGCCTTTGGTTGGGCGGACTGCTCACCTTTGCGCCGGGCGGAGCGGTGGCCCAGATGTCGGGGTTATTTCCTGCGGAAAGCATGGACTCACGCATCGATCCGGCCGTCACCGAGTTGGGGGCTCGATTCCTGGCGATACCGATGGAACAGTCGGTTGAAGTTTCACAAGTCGACGTCACTTCGCCACTCGATGTAACGATTCCGGTATCGGCCAATCCCTGGCAATCACCCACATGTCGTCCCCTGGCCTATGTGCCGGATAGTGCTGCGACTCTTTCCACCGGAGTAGGAGTAACTGAAGCGGCGATTATTCCGGATGAAATATTGTCTCGGAACGGTGCCCGTGCACAGTCCACAGTGACGGATCATGATGCGGCTTCTGCCGCATCTCGCCCGGTAGCTGTCTCTGCGGCAAGTGAAGCTGAATTTGTAAAAGAGGAGAACCAAGCCGGTTTTAAAACCGAAATGGAAATTCTGGAATCACTTTGGGATATTGACGTCGAGCTCGGTATGCAGGAGACGAGTGATTTCAGTAATCGGGTTCGTTTCGGCACGGTCGCGCGCTATAAAACACCCGCACAGTCGCTCAAAGTCGATATGGGTTTCGAGCGCAATCAAGGCGACGCAGAGCAGGTCAGTAATCAACTCCGGTTCGGGACTCTGGCTTCCTATCGATGGAAAGGCAAAGCGTTGGAAGTCGATCTCAAATATGAGCGACGACAGGATGAGCAAGAAAATGTTACCAATCGACTTTTATTCGACGGTACGCATGAATGGTTTTTCAATGCAACCCGTTGGAGTCACTATCTAGGTGGAAAGATCGAGTATGATCAGCTCCAGGATTTTGATCGTCGTTTTGAAACGAACACGGGGTTTGCCTACTCAGTTCTCAAAAACCGGTTCAGCCACGTTAAGCTCAAAGCGGGTGCGACCGTTGCCCGAGAAATTGGTGTCGAAGGCGATGAAAACGGACTTGCTCCCGACTCCACTTATGGCGTTTCGGTAAACCAGAAGGTGACCGGTGCGCATAAGATCTCCACAACCGTGGATTATATTCCCCAATGGAGCGATCTGCGGGATTACGAAGTCCGATCCGAGGCCAAACTCAAGTTCGTCTTGAATGAAGAGTTAGATCTGCAGTTTCAAGTCGGCGCCCGAAACCGATACGAAAGCAGCATGCCGATCGAATCGATCGAACAGGGCACCGAATATACCACTTCTCTGATGCTCAAATATTAAGGCGTCCCGTGCGAGGTAAAGCTATCCTCGTTTCGGGCCTCGTTTAGGGGTCCCTTAATAGTTCCTCGTCGATTTGTCTTAGTACGGCAGCAGCAATATCGTCGCTTGCGCGGGCGTTGCTGGATCCGTGCCAGCGATCGATATTTTCAATCTCAGGCATCACTGCAAGAATTTCGTTCCGTAGATTTTCCAACAGGTTTGTCGTTCGTTCCGGCTGTGGTTTATCGAGGATCGTCACGATTGTCTTCATCATTCGTAGCAACCGTGCTCGGATATTCACTGGGGAGGATAGCTTGTCACCCGGTTCAACCAGGATCTCGGCGGCAGGAACGCGAAGCGCCTGCTGCCAGCGATACAATGCAGTCAGCGGTAAATCGCAAGACGGGTCTTCTTGCGCCCGTACTTCCCGCATCGGGACATGCATCTTGCGCGATAGTGCTCGAAGCGTGACATCCTGCTGAGCCCGTATTTCTCTGAGCCGATGAAGCGGTTGCATCGATTTTGCTTCGTTGCCCGGATCGACCCGCGTTTTCACTCCCTTGCTTTGCGGCACAGTTCCCATCGCTCGCCTCCTCCTCTTACCAGTCCCGTCCGAACGGTTTCCGAATGGAAACGAAACGGTGACTGTTTGATTGAAATCCTGCGGCTTACGCTCAGCCGCACACCCAAAGGATTGCCATTTCAGGTGTCTTTTGGACAGATCAATTTGGCATTTTCCGTCCGCTGCTGCGCAAAAATCCCCTCGGCAAGGGGGAGCACTCAGGGGAAAAGACTGAATAAGAGGACTTTTTGTGGGAAAGTTATTGTTAGCGAAATGCGGGGTTTGGTTCCACTTTTTCTTCGGACGGCATACCCCCGGTATGCACTTGTGGCGTCGACTCACTTGCGTGAGAGGCCGACCAATCGAGGCCAATGGCAACCAACACCACCATCAGCATGACGCATCCGATCATCATCTTGGCGGCAGTTCCCGCAAGCCGCGCCCAAAAGGCCGCTTGTCCGACCTGCAGGCTGTCATCGACACTCCGCCCAATCCATTGCTCTCCCAGAAAAGCACCGGCAAGGGCACCGGCTCCTGAAAATAACAACGCACCGATCAGGCTACCGAGGATCGGCATGATTCCGGTGCCGACGACGGCTCCCATGATCGCCCCAACCAGCGCACCTGCAAACGAGAGCAGTGCGCTCCGCTTGCTTCCGCCATGTTTGCGGACCCCGTGCGCACTGGCAAACATTTCAATGACCTCACCTGCGATCGCTAGCACGAGCAGGATAGTCATGACGATCCACCACACTGACATGGTGGTTTCTGGGGGCACAGCCAGGGCGTAGATTGCCGTGGCAATCAACATCAGCCAGTTTCCGGGTAAGCCTAGTATTCCAAGCAGCCAGAAAAAGAAAACACTGATGATGAGTAAAATGGTCCAAAGAACGGCCATAACATTATCCTGACTGTCGCTTGTGTAGCTGACGTTTGGTGACGTCAAAGGATTATGAATTCGACTTCGTGTTTTTTTGCGATAACTCTCTCTTTAGCAACGCCAGTTGACTGGACTCCTCAAGTCGACGATACGCCTCATCGAGCGGATAACACCCGGAGACTAATCCTCCTCGAGGCGCGGTTGTGCAATCACTGAAAGTGCGGCAAATTTTCTTCCGTCGCGTAACCCCTTCCTGGAGTGTATCGCAAGGCATCTCCGGGTAGGAAAGCACCATTCTGCCTAAACCAACTGCATCAATCCATTCGTTGCGCACCACTGCTTGGGCGACCTGGGGCAGGAATTGTTGCAGATAAGAGTAGCCCGAACCGACCATCGGCAACTCTGGGCACGCTGCTTTACATTGGCGAGCAACCTCAATCTGTCGCGCAACCCCACACAGAGGATCCTCCGGCGGAAGATATCCATCGCTCGGGGGCATGATGGCGGGTCGCTGCAAATGAGGGCAGTAATAGGGACTGCCGCAACTGACATTGATGGTGTGGACTCCCAGGTCACGCAGAGCATGCATGAGTGTGATTGTTTCACTCAAGTCCGGTTCCAACGGATTTTCCGATGACATGCCGGTGCCAAAGCGGTAAGGGAGCAGGTCGGTGAACGCCATAGGCTCCCCGACGCCGTCGATACCCGCCGTAAACGGCACACTATCAAACGCACTGATGCGAACGCCAATCATCAAATCCGGCGCGTCGCGACGAATGCCACGAATAATCTCTGCAAGCAGCCGGAAGCGACCGGTAAAATCTCCACCGAAGGGGCCCGATCGTGTGTGCGCCCCTAAAAGCTCATGAATCAAATAGCCATGACAGGCTTTCACATCGACGAAACGGAACCCTGCCTCCTGAGCCAGCATCGCAGATTGCACAAAATGTTCGATCAATTGCTCAAGTTCCTGATCGGAAAGTAAACACCCGTCGTCGGTTGCCGAGATGCCAAACTTTGCATCCAGCAGCGGATGATGATATGCAATGCGGGGGGCCGGCCCGTTTTCGGTGGGTCGTGCAAAACGGCCCGAGTGCGTCAGTTGCAGCCCGACCAGCAGATCGTCGACACAACCGAATTTATTCAGATGCGCTTCCTGCAGGGTCTCCCGGAGTTGGATTAATCCGGAAAGGTTTTCGGGCGTGGCAAGTGTTTGTCTGGGATTTGCCCGGCCTTCGGCTACGACTGCAGCTGCCTCTCCGCCCCAAATCCATTTCGCTCCGCTTTCACCGAACCGCCGCCATCGCCGAAGCGTCAAATGGCTCGGCCCGCCATCGGGGTTTGCATCCCAGCCTTCCATCGGATGAATGCACCAACGGTTCCCAACTTCGAATGTGCCGACTTTTAGTTTTGCATTCAGGGGGCTCCTATCGCCGGCGGTCAGAATCGAATCATCCACCGGCAGTTCAACCCCAAGCGCGGCAAGTCGCTCACGGAATGCGTCCACTTCTTTGAGTTGCGCGATTTTCCGATATTTTTGCATTGATTTTTGATGCCTGCTGCCAAGATGCCGCTAATGTCATCTTAGGGCTTGGCACCCACGGGTCGCAGGGGGCTTTCCTTAAGGCGGAACTTCCGCACGCCGGCGGTGGCAAAGTGAATAGTTGCAGTCCGAGCACTCTCCGAGCCGCCGAGGGCAGCCACTTTACCAAGTCCGTATTTCGGATGCGTCACCCGCATCCCAACTCGGAATTGATTAATGTCACATGGGGGCGTCGTCGGTCGTGCGGAATCACTCTCGGAACCGATCATCTCAGTGGCCGGTTGAATCGCAGCGGAGGCGGCAGGCGTTTCGGGGTTCGAGGTTGCGTGGGATGAAGAAGGCGAAAGCGTGGCGGAATCTGATGTTTGTTCCATATGCTCCGCGTCGTCTTCCCAATGATCTTCTGCGTCGTCGACACCGAAGGCTCCCCCGCCCAACGCGATTGACTCACGCTGCACCAGTTCGTCGCCGGGGAGTTGCAGTAAAAATTGACTGGGAATCGTCAGCATTCTCTGGCCGCGAAAATCGCGCCTTCGTGCAATGCTGAGGCGAAGTTCCTGCTCGGCTCTTGTGATTCCGACAAAAAGCAATCGTCGCTCCTCTTCGAGCGCATCGGCATCGGTGCGCGTCCGCTCGTGCGGCAACAGGCCCTCTTCGCAGGCGACCAAAAAGACCACAGGAAACTCAAGGCCTTTGGCTGCATGCAACGTCATCAGCGTGACTCGATCAGTATCCTCCTCCCAGTCGTCTGTATCGCCGACCAAGGCGATTTCCTCCAGGAATTGGTCGAGCGCACCACCTTCGGGATGCTGCTGATCGAATTGGCGCGCTAAAGTGAGTAGCTCCTCAATGTTCGCCAAACGTTGTTGATCCTCTTCGAGATCGGAATCGGCAAGATTGTCGTGGTACCCGGAAAGACTCATGACCAATCCCATCAATTCCTCGAGTGAACCGGTCGCCTCCTGCACGAAGCGGTCATGCATCGCAACAAACCGCGCGACGCGAGTTGCCGTGGCCTTTGCAATCGCGTCAATCAAACCTGCTTGCCGTGCACTTTCGAGCAGGGGGAGGCCTTCCGATCTGGCATGGTTTGTCAGGGTCGTCAATGTTTTTTTACCGATACCTCGTCGCGGCGTGTTAATGATCCGCAAGAGGGCCACATCATCGCGCGGATTGCTGATCAGTTGTAAGTAGGCGATGACGTCTTTCACCTCTTTGCGTTGGAAAAATTCGAGCCCTTTGATTAATTGATAGGGAATGCCATGTTCGCGTAGTGCGAATTCGATTGATCGGGAGAGCGCGTTAATGCGATAGAAAATGGCATAGTCACTCGCCTTCCGTTGCCCTGATCTTGTCTCCTCTAAAATAGATAGTGCGATGCTATCGGCTTCATCTCGCCCATCAGCATAGTGGGTCAACTCAACCGGATTTCCCTCCGCATTGTGCGTAAAGAGTTGCTTGTGTTTGCGGAGTTGGTTGTGTTTGATCAAGTGATCTGCTGTGCGGAGGATTGCCTTGGTGCTGCGGTAATTCTGCTCGAGACGCACCACCTGTACGTCGGGAAAATCTTCCTCGAAACGCAGGATGTTCCCGACATTGGCCCCGCGCCAGCCGAAAATCGATTGATCCGGATCACCGGTAGCGGCCAAGTTCGGGTGGTCATGGCTCAATGCGCGTAGAATCGCATACTGCGCCATGTTGGTATCTTGATATTCGTCGACCAAGATATATCTGTAGCGGGCATCGAGTTCCGCGCGGACTTCCGGGTGCTCCGACAACAGCGTGGCGACATGCAGCAGTAAATCGTCAAAATCGACCGCAGCCGCCGACAGAAGTTGTTGCTGATACAGGGGGTAGACCTCTGCAACCGCGGTAGCCAGGGGCATGCCGTGCGGCGAACGGTAGTGAGATGCGGAAATCAAGTCATTTTTTGCTCGGCTGATCTCTGCAGCGATTTGTCGGGGGCTGAACGTGTTGCTGGAAATCCCCTGCTTTTCCAGGACATGTCGCAGCATCCGCAAACTGTCATCGGTATCGTAAATCGTGAAATTTTCAGTAAGACCAAGCAGAGTCGCGTGCCGGCGAAGCATCCGGGCGCAAAACCGGTGAAATGTGGAAAGATGCATGCCGTCGACTGGTCCGAGCAGTGCCGCTGCCCGTTCCCGCATTTCGTCCGCCGCCTTATTGGTAAATGTGAGTGCCACAATCTGGTGCGGTGCGACTCCCTGGTGGATCAAATGGGCGATGCGGTGCGTGACAACACGGGTTTTGCCGCTTCCAGGCCCGGCAAGAATCAATAGCGGACCGTCGATGTGTTCGACCGCGAGCCGTTGTGCGGGAGTGAGTTCAGCGTGGGGATCGCTCGGCATGCTAGCACATCAGGTTAGGGGACACGAAAAGGTTTTTTTATATGTGAATATAATAGGGCGTTCGGGAAAAAAGATTTCTTCTCGATTCGGCAGATGTCCAGTGTCAGTTTGTGTGTTATAAGAAAGACTTCCGCAAAGGAGCGGATCCATTGAATCACAGGAATCTTTTTTGGGAGGGAACCCATGACACGCATCCCGCTTCCCGCTGGTGGCAACAAGTCTGAAAATTTAAATGATCGCCTCGAAATGAGCACAGCGGAAATCGGTCTTTCAGTCCGCACCACAAATTGTCTTGAGGAGCGAGGTATCTTTACGGTCAATGACTTATTGAATTGCTCCCCCGAAGATCTGCTCGACATCTCCAATTTCGGTGAAAAAACTTTGGAAGAAGTTTACTCTGCGTTGGAGACCATTGGATTTTACCGCAGAAGTCCCGAGGTGGTCGATACGCCTTAAGAGGCATATCGTTTTTGGCCAGATTTGGGAGATGTGCCGCTGACACGCCGACAGGTGTCATGAATCGTCGGTCGCACCCACATCGTAGCAGTAGACGTGACTGTCATCTCGAATAAGCAGTCGACCCTTCGAAAGGGCCGGCAGTGCTCGCACGGTTCCCTGCGCTATGCGTGCCTCCGCCCCAAGACGGAACTTTACCGGATCGGCTGCTGCCCGCATCAGTTTTCCGTCGGAGCGAATAATGAGCAGTTCGTTGCCGACAAGAATCAAGGCCGCCACTCCAAAATCGGGCACTTCCCACATCACTTTCCCGGTCTGCATCTCGATGCACCGTAGCGATGCACTGCCAACGTCGGCCCTTCCGTCCGTGCCGTATAAGTAACCATTGTGAAAGATCGGGGTGTTGTACTGGCTGGCAAATCCCCGATCGTTCGCCCAGATCTTTTCTTCTCGATCAGCAGCAATTTTTGTTAAGCGACTGCCGACTCCATAGCTCGCTGTCGTGAACAGTAAGTCACCCTGGATCACGGGAGATGCTGCATTAACGGTCGGGCCGCGACGGCCGAACGGAAAACGAAACCGCACTCGCCCGTCTTGTGGATTGATTGAAAGTGTGTGGTAACGGGTCACGAAGATCACATGTCGCTCGCCGTCAACGGTGCATGCCACAGGAGCGCTGTAGCTGGCTTCCTCGTTGGTCGCCTGCCAGATGTTTTTTCCGTTGTCGCAATTAATTGCAATAATTCCCGCTTCCGCCCTGCCACCCACATTCACTAGCAATCGATCGCCCTGGAGAATAGGAGAAGAACCGGCACCAAAGTAACCGAAGTCAATTGTGCCTCCACGCCGGCGGTATTGCCGATAAAGATCGCGACTCCAGATGAGCCGACCACTCGCTAATTCGGCTGCCACCAAGTCGCCCCCTCCGCCGAAAGCAAACACGCGGTCTTCGTGAATAAGGGGAACGCAGAGCGGGCCATCTTCGGCGGGAAAAATTATCGGGGTAAAGTGCGCTTTCCATCCAAGTTTCCATAAACTGCTGCCATCTCCAAGGCGGACCGCTTCGAGTATCTCCTCGTCGTTCCCCGCTCGGTCTGCCCGATAGAACAAAATCGCCTGGTTTTTTTGGGTGGCGATGCCGGCATAGCCACGACCAATTGGTCGCTGCCACAGCAGGGGAGGCCCATCGGCAGGCCATCGCGTTGCCAGGGTCTCGTCGGCGGCAACGCCATTGCGATCGGGGCCAAGGATTTGGGGCCAATCTCCTGCCATTAACGGCCGATCCACGACGATGTGATCGGTGACGAGCCAAATCAGCGTGAAGAAAAAAACAATGCAGTATCGTTGCGTCGAGTTTAGCATCAAGTGAATCGGATCAGAGCCGTAAAAGGAAAGGGTTGGCAAGGCAAACACCATGGCCGGTCGGCATTAGACCAGTCCCTCCCGGCCCGCTCAAGGTCGGCGGTCTGATCCGCGGGTATAAGATCTTTTTTTGGGGGGCAATACTATGCATCGCGGAGACCGTTATAATGCGCGGCGCAACGTTCCGCATCTGCTGCAAGGTTTCTCCTGTGCGATCTCCTTTTTCGCTTCATCGCAGACGAGCTCGCCTCCGTTTTCATCGGAAGAAACGGGGGACACGACTCAGTGGCTCACGGTCGCTGGCGAGCGCGGGTGAATTGTTCCTTTTTACCGCATGCCTCACCGTCGGTGCGGTCGCGATGGGGCTGATCGTCTATTGGTTTGTCTTGCCGCAATGGAGGGTGAATCGCCACTTTGTCCGAACTACATGTCAGGTGATTCGTCATCCCGGCATGAAGAAAATAATCGGAGAGGATGTCTCGCGCTGGCAGCCCACTATTACCTATCGGTATCGTGCAAATGGCAGCACATACATCGGGCGTAATTACGACCTGCTGGATAGTCGTTATCCAAGTCGTAAAAAGGCGGAGGCGATTAAAGATAGTTTCAAGCTGGGGCAGAAATATCCCTGTTGGTACGATCCGCTCGATCCCGGAACCGCTGTTCTTTTTAGTGGTAATCCGTTGGCTTATTGGTTGTTATTGATACCGGTTGCTTTTCTAGCAATTGGTTTTGGCGGATTAGGCTATACGTTGTGGCAGTTCACAACCTCGCGTGAGCGTCGTGCGGCTTTGGCCCAGCAGGCGGCAGGTCGTGAGCTGTTTGATGGAGATGAGGACGAGAAAAAGTTGCCCGCAGTCCCGCGGATCGAAGGAGTGAGCGGCAGCCCGGGAACGACGCTTGCCTTTCGGTTGCCAATTGCAGCCCGTCTGGGCTGGCAGTTATTTGCCATTGCCATCGGTGCGGCATGCTGGAATGCGATTGTCGCCCTTTTTGTCTTTCTTGCAATTCGTCGAGTCTGGGCCGGAGAAGCCGACTGGATTTTGCTCGTCGCACTGCTCCCTTTTGTGGTCGCAGGCATCTGGTTGATCGTTCATCTGACGCGAATGTTCTGGAAGATGAGTGGCATCGGCCCGACCCGTATTGAAATTTGCAGTCATCCGGTGCAGCCCGGCGAAACCTATGACCTGCTTTTTGTGCAGACCGGCAACATGCTACTGGATAGTCTGGAGGTGACACTCGAGTGCGAAGAAGAGGCTGTTTTTCAGCAGGGTACCAATTCCATTACCGCCTCGAGCCTGGTTTGTCGTCAGGATGTTTTTGCCGGGACAAACATCACGGTCGACGCAGGTCAGCCGTTTGAACACCACGATACTTTGGTCATTCCTTCCGGCGCGATGCACTCCTTCATCAGCCCGCATAACCGGATTTCTTGGAGACTTTCAGTGAAGGCCAGTATCAACAATCGAACCGGCTACTCTCGCGATTTCCCGCTCATTGTCATTCCGGGTGGAGCAGCCGCAGATAAAGATTCGGGGACCGAGTCGTCATGAAAGATCCCTCAATTTTTATTCGCTTAATTGGCGATTCCGATCATTATGATCCGGGCGATACGCTCTCGGGTGAATTTTTTATTGATACCGATGATCCGGAGTCGATTCGTGCGGTTGAAATTTCTGTGCTCTGGTACACCGAGGGAAAGGGCGAGGAAGATCTCGATGTTCATTTTTTCAAGCGGATTGGAAATGATAACGGAGATTTCGTTGATATGCGGCAGTCCCAAGCATTTTCGACCGCGCTGCCTGCGAGCCCGTTGAGTTATGATGGGGTGATTGTAAAAATTTTCTGGTGCGTGAGGATTCGCGCGTTTCTCAAAGGGGGGCGTGATTTTTCGAGCGAACAATCCTTCTGGCTGGGACGGATTCCACGCGGTCAGGCGATCACAGTTGATGAGGAACCTGAAGAACACGATATGGATCGCCAACAGGAAACACGCGAGAAGGTCGAATGAAGTTGCGGCGATGCGCAGGCGCCTCGCGCGCCTCGAGACCGATAGTGATCGCGGGCGGCAGGCAGCCTGAATTGACTCCCGTTGGATGATTGGATGAATTGAGGATCATGTCCGAAACGCCAGCTCAATTCGACCCTGGCCGCAACGCGGATTCAAGCAATCCCTTTTCCACGCGTTTTACCCGCCCAGGGGCAATTCCCTTTCATTTTTCTCCCGGGCCAAAACAAAAGCAGCTTTTCGATCGCCTTTGGGATATGGGGCTGTGGGGGCAGGTTGTGGGCCCACACGGCTCAGGTAAATCAACGCTCCTGCATTTGTTGGCCCGCGAGGCGGCGGGGGCCGGAATCAACATGGTGCGGTTCGATTTGCATGATCAACAGCGGCGGATGCCTCGCCGGTGGAAAGCATTAGTCTGGGAATCATTTGAGCGAGGTCGTGGAACGATGGTTACGGTCGACGGCTATGAGCAACTTACCCCGTTTGCACAGTGGCAACTCAAACGGACATGTCGACACCGTCGATGGGGATTGCTGGTGACGAGTCATCGTGATGTGAACCTTCCGCATGTTTATCGAACCCTCACGCATATTGACTTAGCGCACCAACTCGTTCGCTTTGTGCTTCCCGAGGGCGAGACCCGCGTCGGACCGGAGATGGTTGCCGAAACATTTCGACGGCACGAAGGCAATCTCCGCGAGGTTTTCTCTGATCTCTATGATCGATACGAGCAGTTGCGCTGATCTGGTTGGTGTGAATAAAGGCCTTACAAACTGCGTGACGGCATTGCTTGCAGGCAAGAGTGTCCTTCCGGCGTTGGTCAGGGGGCAAGAAAAAGCGTTCATTGCGACGCGCGGGGCGATGTGCCTGATTTTTTGTTGCAGTTGCGCGAATAATCAGCACCGCTACAACCGGAATAATCATAATCTTCTACTATCTTTTTTTTTGCTCAAGCCAGCTTATTGACTTGGGCCTCGGCGCGAGTTCTAAATGAAAGTAGGGTTTTTTGGTCCTCGGCGAGCGTCGTATGCCGTTGACTGTTTGCTTATTGGATTCACAGGCTTTGGGAGTGGAAGACGAATGAAAAATCAAATCAACAAGCGTGCAATGGCACTGTTGGTAGTAGCGGGCCTTTTGGCTTGCACTGCAGTGGTAGCCGATGCACAGTGTCAGACCTGCAATCAGCCGGTCACCGCCTACTATGGAGCACCGGCGGCACCGATGGCATCTCCGTGTGCGACCGGTGCGTGCGACCCGATGGTCGTCAACGCGTATCGACCCGCCTACCAACCGCTGTTTAGCCGAAGTGCGAACCGGCAATACGATCGATTAATGCGTCGTTGGAATCGGTTCTGGGCTCGCAACGAACCGGCACCCATGGCACAGCCAATTGCAATGACGGTGGGCTATGGTTCCACATGCAGTCCGTGTGCCACCAGTTGTGCGACGACATGTTATAAGCCGCAGCAAAGCTGCCGGTATGTTCCTCAAACCTGTTATCGCACTGAGTATTGCAACGTGCCGGTCACGACCTATCGGCCGGTGACCACCTGCGATCCATGCACCGGTTGCACGACGACCTGCATGAAGCCCTGCACGACCTATCAGCGGCAAGCGCGACAGGTTCCGTACACGGCGTATCGCATGGTGTGTGAAACTCGGTATACCCCGGTGGTCTCCTGCCAGCCCGCTACATGTGCTCCCTGTAGCAGTCCTTGCGGGACTGCGGCTTGTGCGACCGGCGATTGTTTGACCGGCAACTGCGCAAGTGGCAACTGTGCAAGTGGCAACTGTGCGACGGTGAGCGGTACGGTAGGGGCACAACCGGCAGCGCCGAGCCTGCCCGGTCAAAGCACTCCACAGCCCACCCTCTCGCCCTCGGCCGTAGAAGCCAACAAGCCGAGTACGGAAGTGGATATCGAAATCAAACCGGAGGTTGAAATTCAACCGATGCGAGATCTTGAACAACGTCATCAACCCTATCTTGAGGGTGAGAGTGCCTCAGGCGATCGAGTCGCCACGCTCGACGTCGCGCCTGCGACCGTCTCCACTGTCTCCCACGGTGGCTGGCGTGCTTCGAGTCGCTAACGGAAGAGAAGAATCCAAAAAGTAGGAGACCCGAGTGACCTGCCCTCTCTTCGGAGAGGGTAGGTTTTTTTGTGGCTGCTGTGACTCGCCGAGTCTAGTCTGCCCGATAGTGCCAGACTCCCCATTGTCCGTGATTTTCAT
>JAYZMM010000084.1:0-15085 GCA_036153155.1 Planctomycetota bacterium | reverse complement strand
TTACGCATTAGCCAAAGAACTGAAGATCGATAGCGGTGAGCTTTCGGAGATATGCTCCAAAGCGGGGATCACCGGCAAGGGTTCTGCGTTGGCCAGTTTGAGTGACGAGGAAGTTACGAAGCTAAAGGAATACATCGCTGGGGGAGGTAAAGCTCCCGCTGCGGCTTCAGCGGTTGCGGCCGACAAAACGCAAAGCCAGCAGAAACCGGGTGCCCCAATACGGCGCGAGGATTATGTGGCGCCCACGGCAGCCAGCGGAAAGCCAGCGCCCATTGGCTCGGCAAAGAAGCCGGAAGAGCCGAAGCCGCCGAAAAAGACGGGTAACGAGCAGCGCACATCGAAGAATCGTCCAGCCCCCGCGATCAAACTCGCCCCCATGCCCACCGTCGATGCGCCCACAGCGCGTGCATCAGATTCTGACGGACCCGCGGCACAAAAGCCAGATCTAAAGCTGTCGCCGGAGGCTCTGCGTGCAGGGCGTGCAGGGGGTGCAAAGCCGCTCTCGGAGCACCTGCGGAAGCATGAGAAACGGAAGCAGACCGACGATGCGGTTCCCGGTGGAGCACCTCTCCCGCAAGATGCCAGTGTTCCACCCACCGATCGAGGGCGACGGCGTGATCGGGGTGCGACCGAAAAACGCCCCGAAGATGCTTCTTCTAAAGATAAGATGGCAAAAGAAGACGCGTTGATGGGGGGGCGTGAAGCAAGGCAGCTCAATCGAAAAAAGATGACGCGTGGGAGGCGACAGCGCGACGATGATCGTTCCAGATCTCGGCGGAGTTCGATTCGTCGTCGGTCAGGGGTAAGCACGGCCGCACCTCGGAAAGGCAATATAGCGGTTGAGGTGCCCTGTACAGTCCGTACGTTTTCCGAGGCGGTTGGTGTATCCGCAGCAGATATTCAACGCCAGCTAATGTCAATGGAAATGATGTGTACGATCAATTCGGAATTGGATGCCGAAATGATTGAGTTATTAGCTGTGGAATTGGGTGTTGAGGTTGAGATCAAGTTGCCGGTTGACATTGAAGATGAATTATTGCAATCGACCATCCACGCGGAAGATGCTGCCGGGGATCTGGAACCTCGGCCCCCGATCGTGACATTTTTAGGGCATGTTGATCATGGAAAAACCTCGCTGCTTGACGCGATTATCGGCATCGATGTTGTCAGTGGCGAAAGCGGCGGTATCACGCAGCACATTCGCGCCTACGATGTGGTGAAAGATGGAAGAAAGATTTCATTTGTCGACACCCCGGGGCACCAGGCATTTACCGAAATGCGTGCCCGTGGAGCCAACGTCACCGACATTGCTGTACTTGTTGTGGCTGCGGACGATGGTGTGATGCCCCAAACAGAGGAGGCAATCAGTCATGCGAGGGCGGCCGGTGTCCCGATTGTGGTGGCACTAAACAAAATTGATCTGCCCGGTGTCGACGAGAATCGTGTCATGCAGGGGCTGGCGGCCAACGACTTGTTGCCCCGCGACTGGGGCGGTGAGGTAGAACTCATTCGCACCAGTGCCATCAAGGGTACGGGGATCGATGACCTCCTCGAAATGCTGCTGTTTATTGCAGAAGATGAGAACTATCGGGCCAATCCGAAGCGTCAGGCGTTCGGCACATGCTTGGAAGCCCAACTGCATGAGGGTCGCGGTGTCGTCTCGAAACTGATTGTGCAGAATGGAACGATGCGGGTGGGCGATTCCATTGTCTGTGGAAATTCGTATGGAAAAGTTAAAGCGATGTACAACACCTTGCATCCGACGCAGACGCTCGATGAAGCTGGACCTTCGACACCGGTTGACGTGACAGGTCTTGATGTCGCTCCTGCGGCGGGAGAGCGTTTTTACGTGATGGATGATGTATCCAAGGCACGTGAAATCGCGTTAGAGCGTGGTGTCCAAACCCGCACCTCTGGGCTTGCCCCGCCGGTGCATGTCACACTCGAGGGGCTTTTTGATCGCTTAGGCCAAGATGAAGTGCAAACGTTAAACTTGATCCTGCGGGCCGATGTTCGTGGTTCGATCGAGGCGATTCAGCAAGAGCTTGAAAAAATTGATCATCCGGAAGTGCGATTCAAAATTCTACAGGCGACGGTAGGCGGCATTACCGAAGCGGACGTCCAATTAGCGGATGCTTCGGATGCAATTATCTGCGGTTTCAATGTGGTGCCCGATGAGCAGGCTAGGCTGCTGGCTGAGGACCGAGGCGTACAAATCCGTCGTTACAGTATTATTTACAATTTGACGGATGATCTGCGAGCAGCGCTTGAGGGAATGCTGAAACCCGAGGAGCGGGAGGCAGAGCTAGGTAGAGCGCTGGTCCAGCGGGCATTTAAAATTAGTCGTGTTGGCACAGTTGCAGGAAGCCGCGTGCTACAGGGGATTATTCAGCGAAATGCAAGAGCCCGAGTAATTCGCGACAATACGATCATCGGAGATTATCAGATTGACGCGTTGAAGCGTGTGAAAGACGATGTTCGCGAAGTCCGAGAGGGTTTTGAGTGTGGCATCAAGCTGAGTGGTTTCAACGATGTAAAAGAGGGTGACCTCCTGGAGGTTTATAAGATTGAGGAAGTCGCCCGCAAATTGGATGATGAGTAAGTTGCCCAAGTCAGTCAAAGGTATGCCAGGGCCTTTGCAAAGGTGGGCCAAGGAGTGATATGAATTCTCGTCGTCTGCAAAAAGCGGCTCAAGCCATACGAGAGGTCGTGGGCATTGCTATTCTTCGAGATCTGAAGGATCCGAGAATAGAGCACGTGACGGTAACCCACGTTGAGGTGGCAGCCGACATGCGTACCGCCCGCATTTTTGTATCGGTAATGGGTGACGAAAAACAGCAGCATCTATGTTTGCATGGCTTGCAGCACGCAGCGGGATTTTTGCAAGCAAAGGTCGCAAAAAGAATCGATACTCGTTATACGCCGGTATTGAAGTTTGTGCTTGATCAGGGTGTAAAGAAATCGATTGAGATCAATAAGATTTTGGAGTCTGTATTGCCGGGAAATGAACATGATGCTCCCAGAGATGCACGTGATGATGATTCATAGAGGTGGATGAGGCGGATCATCTCCTTTCCACCGAAAATTTCCCAGTTCCTCGAAAACCAAGTTCCTTAAGACAGGGTGCAGAAAAAGAAGATGGCAGTCAATCGAAGTGGTTTATATACAAAAATTCATAAGGTGTTGAAGAAGCATTACAAACCGGTTGCTCCCAACACGCGGCTTCCGCTCATGCAGCAACTGCTTTATGGATGTTGCCTGGAGAATGCGCCCGCGGATGCTGCTGACCGAGCTTTAGCGGCACTCGAAAATGATTACTACGATTGGAATGAGGTTCGGGTGAGCACGGCGACGGAACTCAGCGAGTCGATGCACATGCTTCCCGATCCACTTGAGGCAGGAAATCGGGTTCGTCAGATTCTCCAAAGTGTATTTGAGACGAACTATTCTTTTGACATTGAGAAATTAAAAAAAGAAAATATCGGTGCTGCAGTCAAGAAGTTGCAGAAGTTAAAAGGGGTGACGCCATTCTCGGTAGCTTATGTTACGCAAATGACCTTGTCGGGGCATTCGATTCCTGTTGGCAGTGGAGCACTTGAGGCGATTTATGTGGTCGGCGCGATCAGCGAGAAAGAAAAAGCCAAATATCAGGTGCCGGGAATCGAGCGTGCGATTCCAAAGAATCGGGGCGTTGAATTCGGTTCTATGCTTAATCAGTTGGGGGCCGAATTAGTCCGGGCCCCGCATGGTGCATTGATAAAAAAGATATTGCTGGAAATTGCTCCCGATGCCAAGGAGCGATTGCCCAAACGGAAGAGTTCTAAGGCAGAAGAGACAAAAAAAGAAGCGGCAAGCAAAAAGCAAGCTTCGGCGAAAGGCAGCAAAGGGGGTGCAAAAGAAAAAGCGACACCCAAAGACAGCAAAGGCACGCAAGTTGCATCTTCCAAGAAGGCTGCAGTCGGCAAGAAGAAAACAACTCCCGTCAAAGTGAAAAAGAAGTCTGTGAAGAAAAAGACGACGGTCAAACAACCTGCCGGGAAAAAAGCAGTCAAGAAAAAAGTTGCCAAGAAAAAGTCGGCCCCCAAAAAAGTTTCCAAGAAAAAGACAGCCCCCAAAAAGGTTGCCAAGAAAAAGACGGTGAAGGCAGCGAAGAAAGTCGTTCGGAAGGGTGCCAAGAAAAAAGCAGCCGGAAAATCAGCTACGGCACGCATCGCCCGGCGAAAGCCGCGGTAATATGGCAGGTCGGTACGTTGCGACCGTCAAGCCAGGCGTCGAAGAATGTCTATGCCCCGCTGCAGGGTGTTATCGCTGACCGCAAAAGAGATGCGGAAGTGCGTGTCGCGCTGGCTGAACACGCCTCCTGGAATGATGAGAAGATTTTTTGCGATAGCGCGGGCGACAAAGTCAGTAGCCGTTCCCCGTGGCACTTTCGGGAAGAGATAAAAGGCACCGCCTGGTGGCGAAAATGCATAATGTCCCGATAAGGATTCTACTAGGTGATCACGTTTCGCCCGGTAAGCATCAATCGCATGCGACATATCAATATCGAGAGCGGTTGTCGCGGCCCACTGTGCCGGTTGCGGTGCACACACGAAGGTAAAAGGCTGAATTCTCGCCATCGCCTCGATGATCTCCGCGGGGCCATGGACAAACCCGACACGCCATCCCGTGATGCCATAGGTTTTTGAAAATCCATCGACAACGATAGTTTGGGTGTTAAATAGGGCAGGGGAGGTGAAAGAGTCGTCGTAGCAAAAATTCTGGTATATTTCATCGCTCAGTAGAATAATGTTCTTTTGCTGGGCCAGCTTCGCCAACGCCTCCACTTGGTGAACTGGAGTCATCTGCCCGGTGGGGTTGTTGGGGCTGTTGAGTAGAATCAGCTTTGTTTTATCTGTAATGGCTGCCTCAATTTTTCCCAGATCAATTGCGAAATCTGGGTAGGTGTCGATCAGGACAGGCGTGCCTCCCACTGCTTGAACGAGCGGTTGGTACATCACGAAATAGGGATCAAAAATTAGTATTTCGTCGCCCGGATTGACCAAGGCCATCATGGCCAAGACAATTCCGCCACTGGTGCCACTGGTCACCATCACGCGTCGGTCGGCATGCCCGAATTGACGATCAAGCGTAGATTGCAGTTTTTCACGAAGGGGAACGATTCCGGCAGTTGCGGAGTATCCGTTTCGTCCGGTTGTGATCGCCTCTTTGGCAGCCTCTTGAATCGCGTCTGGGACATCAAAGTGCGGTTGCCCGATGGAGAGGTCTATCGGATCTTCCAAGGTCGCGGCGAGGTCAAAAATCCGTCGGATTCCCGAGCCATTGAAATGGATCGTTCGATCCGCAAGCCATGGGTGAGGCAGGTTCGAACGACTCATTTATTTCCCATTCGATTAGCGGACACGGCATTTGAATCGGATCGTTCCCCCGTCACCAGCAGCGATCGGGTCAACGATTTCCCAGCGAACAACCAGGGAGCCGCCTTCATTGACTTCTGTCACAAATCGAGCTGGAATCGATGCGGTTTGGCTTCCTTCGACATACTGCAAGCGAGTGGTCAGATTGTCCATGACCGTAACATTTCCTACTGGTTCGTTGCCCACATTGTCTAAACGGAGAGTGAACTCGACGATCTCTCCCGGTTTGGCTGCACATGCGGAGGCTACTTTCACAATCCGCAACCCAGGTTTGCTCTCGTGGTCGATCGTGAAGGTTGCCTCTGCTCGAGCGTCGCCCGTTGCAACTTCCGCTGGGGTTCCGTCGACAACAATTTGCACGCCTTTGTCAAGCGTCCAAACCGTTGCCGCTTCGGTTTGTTCGCTCAGCTTCGCGCTCTCAGTAAGTTCATACTGCCCATCGCGCAGGATGCGAAAGTTTTCGTAGGGTTTGAATCCGCCTTCTGCTTCGATAACACCGACGTCGCCTGCCAGTAAAAGACTCGGGCTGTTGCGTTGTTGTGCTCCGGCACGTTTTGCACCGATGGCACGAATGGTTTGCAATTGTTGGAGTGTTGTATTCGCGGCGAGTCTCTCTTCTTCAATCACAGCTTTGACGGGGACATCATGGCGTACAAGCGAGTCTTTCCCTTCAAAGCTATCGACTCCTAGTACAAGCCGTACCGATCCAAAGCGGGGAGCGTACACACAGACGCGATTACTTGCGGCGACCATTGTGTCACCATCGAGCGTGTCAAAGTGGGCAATCGTATCCTCCAGATGCAGACCTTTAACAGTCCAGTCGGCCTCCACCCGAACTGCCCGGTCGCGATCGCCGCCGTCGCAAATATACTCATCTTGTGGCCAGGGTCCTGCAATACCCGGCGGCTTCCAAGACTGACATGAAGGAGGGAATCCGGTGACTGCCGAAGCGGGCAGGTCGGCAGCGGCACTGGGTGCGGCGCTGTTGATGAGGTCTTCGGTGCCTGGCACGTTGGTGGATGGCACGTTCCGACAGGAGCAGAGAATCAGCATGCCCAAAAGGATTACGGTGACTTTCCAGCTTGCCTCCAAACGAGATCCGAAAGTCATCATCGCCCCTCCCTTGGACTACGAGAACCATCGGTCAAAACCGTGTCTGGCGAATCGTCCATTGTGGCCGTAAACGTGGCCGTAAACTTTCCACCCTGAGGTTTTGGAAATGGTTTCCAAATGGGTGAACCATAAACGAATTGCGGTGAAGGGCCACGCGGCCCTGGCACACGGGCACCGAGTCGAAGGATCGCAATAGGCCGACCTAATGAATCAGCTACTTTGAGCGGATCTTGTCCTTGGCGGACATCAAATGCGATTGACTCACCTGGTTCTTTCATCGCCGGAAGTGCGTGCCCGGGGTCTTCCACGTAGATGACCCGCGTCACCATTCTCCCTTGTACCGCTTCCTTCAAGTCGTCTGCGGTAATTTGAATGGGAATCGGAAACTCAAGACTTCGACCTGGAGGTGGATATATCCGGTCGATCAATTCGATCGTAGGGAAAATTTCGACCCCCGCATAAAGCGGTATATGCGTCACTTTTAATCGGTATACTTGACCGATTAGAAAGCCTGCGCGGCGCCGATTTTGTTCGGCTTCATCGAACTGAAATCCACTCACCAGTGACACTTTCGAACCGGAAGGAACGATGATCTCGGTGGGTTGAAAATATCCAGGCAATGGTCCGCCCCGTTGCAGTTGCCACTGCCCAATCGCTCCCGGTGGCATATCGCCGCGATGACGATAGTGTACCTGCTGTGCTTGACTCAATGAGACATAGCACAAGCAGTTAACCAGGGCTATCACGAGTCCGAAGATCAAAGAAGATCGACGGCATCTGTCGGTAACTGCGACAAAACGGAGCGTGTGGACCATTGTCTTGGATATTTGTACGAAGGACGCCCCCCTCCGAAAATTATCATGTCATCAGAAAGTGCTTAGCTCGCTACCAAGGGCATAATGCGCCCATCCACTGGTAGCGATCCTTCGCTGGCTGACGGAAAGCGTGCTTGTGATCCCGCGAGGCCTGTTCTACGATTCTTACATGGCTGGCCGGTTTGGGATAACTGTATCCCGGTTTTTGTTCGACGTTGATGTGAACCCGTTTGGTGGGTTCGGGCATGTGAACTCGAGTCCAATTTTTGACTGTGTGCGATTGCAGTCCTGCCGGAACTCCCAGCGGTATATGGGGCGGACCCGGCAGTCCAATTGGCGTACCGGTGATCGGCATGCCATACTGAGGAGCTGTGACTCCGGCCAAATGTGGCGGAGTCATTCCGAGCCCACCTTGAGCGATCGGAAAGCTCTGCTCCGGTACCGGGAAACCTTGCGCGGCGAACGGCATTGCTGCCCCACCTGGACCAATCGGCTCCTCGTATTGCACCTGTCGAATCACACTTTCGCCACCCACCGGGCAATTAGGGTCAAATCCAGGACCGAGCATTCCGGTGCCGTCGAGAATTTTATTTCCTAAGCGTACGATTGCTAGGATTGAACCCCGACGATCCGCCTCTTGAATCGGATCCACGCCAGGATCAAGCCGTGTGCTTACTAGTGTCTCGATTGCCGCGAGTGCTAGTTGTTGATATTCAGGATCAGGCAAATAAATTACCTTTGTCACAAAGTTTCCGCCTTGTACCTGGTCGAAGTCTTGCGATGTAAATTGAACCGGAACTGCATTGTGGGCAAGATATGCTTCTGTGCGTGCGGTCGTCGGTCCGACTTCGAGCGTTGGATAATACTCTTCACCCGAACGACCTGGGACGTTGGTCAACTTCAGGCGATAAATTGCCCCTTGTGGAAAATTTTCGCGTGCCGGAACGATCAAAGGCTCAGATTCGAATAACCCCTGTCCAGTCGAATCGTGAAAAACCTGCATCCCGTCCGGTCCGGAGAAGGCTACCTGCGAGATTTTATAGGGCACTGGCATCGGTAGTTGCCCAAGCATTACCCCGGGACCGGGGCCTCCTACACCAGGTCCGGGTTCCATCAGCATGTTGGCCGGAGGTAGGTTGTTAACGTGATGGCGGCCGCACCCGCTAGCCGCCACAGCAACAAGCAAAAGTAGCGTGTGCAGATACATTCGGCGAAGTTTCATGCGTGTATTCCCTGTTGGCGTCTTGTGAAGTTGTTCTCAGTCGAGAAAAACCTACCCGACAGCATCGATTACTATTTTGAACTGACGTGGACCGGTCGTCCCGGTCTCCTTAAAATGGGGTCGTCGTTGGGCCCGTTTTAGTGGGGGCTGCAATTGTTTGAGCCCTCGATCACTTTCTTCGGTGCAACACAATCCATATCTTTGATAAAACCCGTAAGAATTCCCCATGAGTCAAAGATTTTCTATCTTGACCATTCTCCTACTCTCGGGCGGTTTGCCTTTGACCGCGGCTGGACAGGTTGATCGGGGTAGCCAGGGGCTTTCTGGTAAGGAAAAGAAGGTGGCGGCCGCAAGCGATGCTAGCGGCGACGTTTTGCTGGACTCGGCAATTGCTGCTTTTGAAAATTATCAATCCATTACCGCGACGACCCGACTTCAGGTGCATTTACGGGGACACCACCTTTTTGGTCCAGGCACCTATCTGCAGAAGGGCCCTCTCGACCGCCGCCAGGTGCGGTCCGAGATGATTCTGCGGGGCCGGGCAGGTAAATTCACGCTCACGCAGATAAATGATAGCAACCGATTGTGGTTGTTCGAGGAAACCCCGGATACAAGCACGCTCAAGTTGATTGATTTACAGCGACTGCGGGATGCAGGCATTCTCACGCGTAACTCGCTTGGCAATCCAGGCAGTTTTGATGCACTGCGGATCCGAGGATTAGCCGGCTTGCTCCAAGGGATTCAAGATAGTTTCCGCTTCGGTCGCGCTGTGAAGATCGAATGGAATGAAAAATCAGTGTGGGCGATGCGCGGAGTCTGGCGCGAGTCGATACTGAAGCAAATGTTAGGAGAGAGTGAAGAAAAAGGAGACAGTTCCCAATGGAGAGATCAACTACCTCCCTGGGCACCGACTGAGATCGGTCTATTGCTCGATGCAGAAACATTGTTTCCATATCGATTCGAATTTCTGACGCACTTGGGAGGTAATCCGCAAGGACAATCGCAACTTGAGCCGATTGCAATTCTTGAACTGTTAGAAATTCGTTTTGACGCTGCAATTGACGACGCCCAATTTGATCGGCCCAGTGATATCCGACCAACTGATGTGACCAAAGATTATCTTCGAAAAGCATCCACCGCTACAAAGTGATGATACAGCGCTTAATCAAGTAGATGCGAGATGAAACATGGCATTCATCGTAACCAATTGCAACTTTTTTTTGTGATACTTGATATGGTTGATGCCGCAGTTCGCTTGTCGGATTTCTCGCGACTTTGAAAGTGGAATGTGTGCTACGTGCGCGAGAAAGACGCGGTTAACGACGTTGTGGCCAATCACAACAATCGTCTCGCCTGGATGAGATTCTACCAGTTGCTGAAAAACAGGTATCACCCGATGAGCAACATCTCCGAAACTCTCTCCCCCCGCATAAGGGTGCGTTGCAGGGTCGCGGATAAAATTCTGATAGGCCTCGGGTTCGTTTTTTTCAATCTCTGCCCAATGCCGATCTTGCCAATCGCCTACATTCGCTTCTATTAGCTCCGGAATACTTCGGCAGGGCAGGGCATGCGTTCGGGCGATCGGGGTCCCCGTTTGTATAGCCCTTTTTAAAGGCGAGCTATACACGGCCTGGATCGACGTCCGCGAAAGATGCACAGCAGTTCGTTCAGCTTGTGCAAGTCCTTCGGCCGATAGCTCGGGATTTGCGCCCGAACCTTGTAGCAGCGGGGGATGCGACAAGTTATTTTCGGTGGCCCCGTGGCGTATCAAATAAAGTGTGCAAGGGTTGTTTGCCGCAGCAGAAGAGGCTTGGTCCAAACTGTTATCCACCTTCACTCGCACCCACGGAGGAACAATCGCGATGGCGCGTCAGCTTTGCCGCTAAACGAATGGCCGCAATCATGCCATCCGCATCAGCAATTCCTTGCCACGCACGGTCGAATGCCGTTCCGTGGGAGGCACTCGTTCGCACGATCGGTAGTCCGAGGGTTATGTTTACCGCGCGATGCATGCCCAGAAGTTTTAAAGGGATGTGCCCCTGATCATGATACATGGCAACAAGTACATCAAACGCACCGCGATCTGCCTGTGCAACGAGGCTGTCAGCAGGGAAGGGTCCCGACACGTTCAGTCCCTCCCGCAATGCCGCAGCCACTGCTGGGGCAATGATCTGCTGCTCTTCATCACCGAATAGCCCATCCTCCCCGGCGTGTGGATTGAGTGCGCAGACACCTATTCTCGGTGACTGATTTTCGGGAAGCGTTTTGAGGGTTCGTATCGCCCAATCGGCAAGCGCCGCACATCGCACAATCCGCTTCGTGCTGAGATGCTTGAAAATATCACGCATTGCCATATGAAGTGTGGTGTGGACCACTCCCCAGGCTTCGCTTGAACCGGAGTGATCCTCTGTCTCTTTCTCCAAATAAAGCATCATCGCAGTATTTTCAGCCTCGCAGCAATCGGCTAGAAGTTCCGTGTGCCCCGGATACTGGTGCCCTGCCGCCTGCAGTGCAGCCTTATTGAGAGGGGCAGTTACGATGCCATCGATCTGCTGGGTCTGTGCGAGACGAGCCGCTAAAACTACCGCCTCGTATGCCGCTTGTCCGCCTCTCGGATCGCAGCGGGCAGGGGGGGCCTGCGCGGCTGTTTTCGATTCTATTTCGAGGCAGGGCAGGGTGGTCGGGTCATCATTGATCTGTGTAACTGCGTCGACCGTTACGACGGTAAACTCAGCACCCAACAGGTCGACCGCTCGACGCAGAACGTCTGATGAACCGATGACAAACGGCCTGCACGCCGCGTGGACCTGAGGGGACTGCCATGCCTTGACAATCGTCTCTGGCCCCACGCCCGAGGGATCGCCAATTGTGATGCCCAGCCGAGGATTAAACATCATGCTATTTTACGGCGCCTCATCAACCTGAACACCGGGAATATGAATTCTTTGCCAAAATAAAAGACCCTCATTTCCACACGTTATTGTAAGACTTCTGGTCCCGACACTTGTCGATGCGTTACTCAACTCAGATAATAGAGCAGCGTAGTTTATCATCCCCCCCTCAAATTGGATTTTGGGGCGGAGCCCTACGACATTCCGCGCAGTGAGTCCTACCTTGCCAAAAATATTCGCGTCTCTTTCCGTCTTTACCTTTCTCTCACTCGTCGTTTGCATGTGGTGGGGCTTAAATCTCGATTTAAATCGATCACTTGCAGCCTGGAAAAAGGTGGCCGATGAAAAAAAGGGAACAGGGGTGGTGATCAGGAAGGTTGACTCGGCGGATCTGGAAAAATTAGACGCAAACATTGAACAGCATCGGGAAACATTCCGCAGTCAGCGTCACTCTGGATCTATCCATATTTTAATGGGAATTGGAACCTCCTTACTGGTGGTGCTTGTCTGCAGTATTGCGGTGACCTATTTCATCGGTACGGGAAGATGGTGTCGCGAAGTCGTGGAGGCATATCGATTGGCCCCAGAAATATTACGAGAGAACCAACGGCTAAAGCGGCAATCGTTTCCGTGGGCACTCTGTGGCATGATGGCGGTGCTTGGCATAAGTGCTCTTGGCGCCGCGGCAGACCCTGGTACAGGCATGGCAGGTACCGCACGCTGGGTTACGCCGCATCTCTTCGCGGCTCTTGCTGGCATATGCCTGATTGGTTACTGTCTTTATTCATTATGGATTTGCATTGTACGCAATAATGAGGTTATTAACCGTGTGATGCGTGAAGTCCATGCGCGACGAGGAGGGCTCGATCCGACCGTGGAACGTGAAGGCTCTTCCGGTGCTGTGAGTGCCGGTTAAGGTGGCAGCAGAATTGATTGGGGGTGGGCGATGTGCGAGATAGCTGATAAAGAAAGCGAAAGATGTCCTCGGGCACGCCGTTTCTTGTATTGTTTCATTTCGATCTATCAGTGTTTCGATCGTGTTTTGACGTGTTGTATACAAAAGGAGACATCAGGTGTTTGATTCGGTAGCGGTCGTTGGGGCCACAGGGGCGGTGGGAACCATCATCAGGGAAATTTTGGAAGAGCGTCGCTTTCCACACAAAAAAATCCATTTTTTGGCGTCTGAGCGCTCTGCTGGTAAGCAAATACAATTTGCAGGTCAGGAATACACCGTTGAGAAACTTGTCCCTGAAATTTTTGAAGATATCGATTTGGCAATTGCAAGCACGCCGGACGAAACGGCGGCCGAATTTATTCCCTGGGCGACTGAAAGAAATTGTGTTGTTGTCGATGAGAGCGGATACTGGCGGATGAACCCGAATGTGCCCCTCGTGGTACCAGAAGTGAATCCGGAGGCCGCGCGAAACCATCAGGGTGTTATCGCAAGTCCAAATTGCTCGACCACACAGATGGTGTTGGCCATGAAGCCGCTTCACGACGCTGCTCGCATTAAACGGGTTGTCGTCAGCACATACCAAGCAACCAGCGGCGCTGGGCTGGCCGGCAACCGAGATTTGGAGCAGGGCACGCGAGCTCATCTTGATCATGAGGGATATGCCTATGATGCATTTGTACACCCGATTGCATTTAACGTGATTCCGCAGATTGGTTCTGAAAAATACGAGGGCTACACATCCGAAGAAATGAAGATGGTTTACGAGACACACAAAATTTTTGAAGACGATTCGATTTTGGTTTGCCCGACATGCGTTCGAGTTCCTGTCGCTAATTGCCACAGTGAAAGCATGTTGGTTGAAACGGAACGTAAAATCAGTGTGGAGGAGGCTCGAAAGCTTTTTGCAGATCAGGAAGGGGTAACGGTTGTGGATGATATCGGATCCTCTGAGTATCCCATGCCGCATGAATGTTCTGGCAAAGACGATGTTTTTGTCGGTCGTATCCGGGAAGATCTTTCGAAGTCAAACGGTCTAGCATTCTGGTGCGTGAGTGACAATCTGCGTAAAGGTGCGGCAACCAACGCCGTGCAAATTGCAGAATTGCTGGTACGAATCGAGGCTGGATCGGTTAAAGGCTAACTTGAAGATCAGAGGACGGGGCGATACCTCTCTCTGGCATTTCGCCATGGCCGTAATCAAAATGACCCTTGCGTACGACGGCACCGCCTACTGTGGCTGGCAAATCCAGCCGAAGCAGAAGACGTTGCAAGCAACGCTCGAACAGGCATTGGCAGAGGTGATCGGTGCCCCAACACGTGTGATCGCAAGTGGTCGGACTGATGCAGGTGTCCACGCAATTGGGCAGGCCGTCAGTTTTAATACGGAGAGTCACCTCTCATGTGACGTGCTGAGACGAGCCGTTCAAAGCCGACTTCCACCTGACATTGCAATTCTCGAGGCAGTGCCGGAAAAGGATACCTTCCATCCGATCCGGGATGCAGTCAGCAAACGATATCGATACGTACTCAGCGATGCGTTGGTCCCGAGTGTTTTTTCTCGTCGTTACTGCTGGCATTATCCTGCGCCACTTGCTGCAAGTGCGATGGCACGTGCCGGAACGATGCTAGTTGGCAAGCACGATTTCGCCAGTTTTCAATCAAGTGGCGCACCGCGGGAATCAACGGTTCGAACTGTCTTTGATCTCAGTGTGGAGCGGCAGGGGGATCAGGATCGGGGTGAAATCTGGATTGAGGTGGAAGCCAATGGGTTTCTTTACAACATGGTCCGCGCTATTGTTGGCACACTCACAGAGGTCGGCCGCGGTGCGCAGTCGGAGGCCTGGTGTGGTGAAGTACTCGCTGCACGTGATCGAAGTCATGCGGGGCCGACGGCGCCGCCCCAGGGCCTATTTCTTCTTTTTGTGAACTATGACGTTGCGTCGTGATCAGGTGCTGAGAGGGCATCTTTTGGTCGATGGCTCTTTTGGTCGATGGATAGTGCTGATTAGAAATCAGGTGGGCTCAATCGCCTCGGTTTGATAAACTACTGTGCATAGGGAAATCAATAAAAAGGGAAAAGGGTGCCACGGTGTTCGATGCGACCCAAGATTTTTTGGTTGGCATGAGCGGGCATGCTTACTGTGACAAGAGCGTCAAGCGAACGACATTCGGCAAATGATTCGTGGGGTGACTATCGCCTAGTCCGTCGCGTCGTGCAATCCCAGGCGAATGAGATCTGGGAAGTCATGCATCAGCGGCGCAATCAGACCTATGCGATGAAGCTCATGATGCCTCATTGGGCCGGAAGTCGTCACGCGATTCGGAGCTTAAAGCGGGAATACACCGTTGGTCGAACGCTCGAGCATCCAGCAGTCATCCGGACCCATGCCTACGGTTTAATAGAACAAATTGCATTTCTCGTGATGGAATATTGTCCTGCACCGAATCTGAAGCAATGGATGTATCAACCAACAACCGGAGATAAAAATGTTGGGAAGGTTATTCGTTCGATGGCGGATTCAATATCTTATTTTCATTCCCAAGACTGGGTGCATCGTGACATCAAGCCTGACAATTTTTTGGTGAACGAATCGTGTAATGTGAAGTTGATTGATTTCAATCTTGCGAAAAAAAATCCTTCTCTATTGCGTCGTTTGCTGCCGATCCAGTCG
>JAYZMM010000083.1:0-8493 GCA_036153155.1 Planctomycetota bacterium | reverse complement strand
GCAGTTGTGACGATGTCCAAAGCCAAAGCTCTGGGTACAGAGGCCGAGCGTCAACACGATCGACCCGAGAATGATATTCCATTTCATCGTTTCCGTCTCCTTAATAGTGATTCTCTTGACCGTTCGCGAGCGACCTAATCTCATTTGTTCAAATTGGACAACCCGCGCGTAAAGCGTTGTATTCCCTATCGGATCACTCTTTGCAGTCATTATTGAAAATTGTTTCGAGTTCAGCTTGCACGCGTTGTTCGTTTCTGCCGGTATGTGAAGAACATACCTTTCAGTCCATTTGGCAGACCGGGTTCTGCAGAAAATGCGGATCAGTCCGTGGGGTGGCTGCTGTTTTGGTGACGCGCACATCGCTTTTGCGGAGTACCCCTCATCTTGCGGCTGTAGGATGTGTGAGGGTTGTGCGGTTCCCCGATTTCAGTCGCCGCCCGCTCAGGTCGGCAGAGCCAGGTGATTCGCTTCGATTTGAACAAGAAAAATTGTCGAAAATCGCCATCTTTTGACACCATGCTCGCCGAATTCCGGTAATGGCCATCGTTGCCTCGATTCCCGGCTAGGTTTAAAATGAGCCTTTCCCATCGTCCTCAAATCCCCCACTAGACCGCCCCCGCCTAGGGACATGAAAGCCTTCCCAGTTTCCTTTGTGTTGGTACTTTGCGTAGGCAATCCCGCTCGAAACGTTTGTCCGTCTTGCCCCGCCTAAACCTTTCCGAATGTGCCGACTACTCGGGCGGAACCAAGTAAAAACCTTGGCAAACCCAGGCTCAACACATTGTGAATTCGTAGATGACGCTGATAATTGAGGACACGCCTCTCCCCCTTTTAATGCCCCTCTGTGAGAATGGGTAAAAGTGCAGATGCAGCAAAACGCAGGAGATGCAAAAAACAGATAGTTTGCGTAGCGCTGCGAGAATGCCTAGCAGAGGCTGGTGGGAAAAGAGGAATAGAGATTTGTGGGAGTGACCTGAAGCCCCGGAGTTTGAATCAACTTTGAGTCTCGACGGATTATTCGCACCGTTCGATCCCCCTCAAACCAACTTGGTCGATCGCCTGCGTTACTGGGCGGAGCATCAGGGGGACCAATTCGGATTCGGCTTTACCAGCGATGGTGAAGACGAAATCAGAATGACATATGGTCAGCTCGAGATGCGGGCCCGCGCCATCGGTGCGCACCTCCTGAATGCGGGAATGCAGGGTGAGCGTGCGCTGCTGCTCTATCCACCAGGTCTGGATTTTGTGACCGCGTTTTTCGGCTGTTTCTTTGCGGGCATGGTGGCAGTGCCGGCCTATCCGCCCAGGCGTAATAGGAATATGGGTCGCATTCAAGCGATCAGCGACGATGCAGAGGCAAAGATTGTTCTTTCTGTGAACGAAGTCACCAATCGTGCACAGGGCCTACTTGATGAAGCGCCGCATCTTCAAGCGTTGACTTGGTTAGCAACCGATGGAATCTCCGATACCGAAGCAACGCAGTGGCAACCATACAGCCCGAGTGAAAACGATTTAGCGGTGCTGCAGTATACTTCCGGATCGACTGGTATGCCGAAGGGCGTGATGCTGACGCATGGGAATCTCATTGAAAACTGTGAGTTGATTACCCGTGGATTTGAGACCACACGCGATGCATCGGCGGTGACTTGGTTGCCGACTTACCATGATATGGGACTGGTTGGCGGAGTACTCCAACCACTGTTTATTGGTCGCCCCAACGTTCTGATGCCCCCCATGGCGTTTTTGCAAAAACCGATTCGTTGGTTGCGCGCGATTTCCAAGTATCGAGTTACCATCGCTGGCGGTCCCAACTTCGCTTACGCGCTCTGCAATGAAAAAATTACGCCTGAGCAATGTGTAGGACTCGACTTAAGCAGTTGGAGCGTTGCTTTCAACGGGGCAGAGCCGATTCGTGCCGAAACACTTGCAGAATTTACGGAAAAATTTGCGCCCTATGGCTTTCGCGCTGAAACCCATTATCCGTGCTATGGCTTGGCCGAAACTACATTGATGGTGACCGGCAGCGTCAAGGCGGATCCGCCTGTGATCGCCGCATTTGATGCCGAATCGCTTGAACGCCATGAAGTGGTGCCCGTGGCGAACCGTTCGGCAGACCAGAACAACGGAGAGCAATCACCGCTATCGCGTGAGTTAGTGAGTTGTGGTCGGCTGTTTGAGAATACGGATGTATTCATCGTCGACGGGGAGACATGTGAAAAGTTGGGTGAAGGTAAGGTTGGCGAAATCTGGGTTTGTGGACCGTGTGTGGGAATGGGTTATTGGAAAAAACCGGAAGAAACCGAGCGGGTATTTCACGCTCGCTTAGTGGGGGATGATCGCCAATTTCTCCGTACAGGTGATTTAGGTTTTCTTCAGGATGGCCAGTTGTACGTGACTGGACGATGTAAAGATTTGATTATTGTTCGTGGCCGCAATCTCTACCCACAAGACATCGAAAAAACAGTAGAGGCTGCGCATCCATCGCTTCAAGCGGGGGCAAGCGCAGCGTTTTCCATCGAAGTGGATAATGACGAGCGTCTGATAATTGTCCAAGAGATCAAGCGACAGCATCGAAGGACCAATCACGAAGAAATTTTCGATGCCATCCGACAGGCAGTGATTGAAGATTACGATGTTCCGCCACATACCATCTTGCTGCTCAAAGCAGGAAAATTACCAAAGACATCGAGTGGAAAGATACAACGCAGTGCCTGCTGTCAACAATTCGAGGCAGGCACGCTTGAAGCGGCCGGTCGCTGGTCGATGGAAACCGATTTTTCCATCCGGCGTCCCCAGCCTCCGCTACATGTGAAACCAGAATTGGCTGCCCCCTCCGTGGGTAGGACCATCAAAGCGTGGTTGGTGGAGCGGATTGCACAGCAGTTACAAAAGGATACGGAGGCGATCAGTATCAATGAACCATTTGATCGCTTTGGACTTGATTCGATTGCGTTGGTCAGTATTTCAGGCGAGTTGGAGGACTGGTTGGGACAACCAGTTTCTCCGACGCTGCTTTACAGTTATCCCACCATTTCCGCATTAGGCGATCATTTGGGAAAGGTGCTCATTCGAGGTTCCATCCAAGAACCTCAAGCACGCCTCTCTCGCCGATCGCGTGGAGAGCCGATTGCCATCGTGGGCATGGGATGCCGCTTTCCCGGAGGTGATGCCCCAGGCCGGTTCTGGCAGCTGCTCCGCGGTGGTTTTGATGCCGTCGGCGAAATTCCGGCAGATCGATGGGACATAGATCGTTTTTATGATCCCAACCCGGAAGCGTTGGGGAAAATGTATACGCGGCGCGGTGGTTTTTTGCGAGGTGTCGATCTATTTGATCCGCAATTCTTCAGCATCTCTCCACGTGAGGCGGTCGGCATCGACCCTCAACAACGACTGCTCATGGAAATTGCATGGGAGACGCTTGAGGATGCGGGTCAGGCTCCTGAATTACTCGAGGCGGGGCGAACTGGTGTTTTTGTTGGTATCAGCACTTGCGACTACGCGCGATTGGGTGCGCGGCGGTACGATCTGGGAAGCATTGATACCTACACAGCAACTGGTACCGCGACAAGTATCGCTGCTGGTCGATTGGCATACTTTTTGGGCCTTCGTGGTCCTTGCATGGCAATCGATACTGCGTGTTCTTCATCTTTAGTTGCAGTGCACCAGGCGATCGAAAGTTTGCGAAAAGGAGAATGTAATTCCGCATTGGCCGGAGGAGTCAATTTGATTCTTGAGCCGGCCGCAATGATCGCACTCTCGGAAGTCCGGGCACTCTCACCCGATGGCCGATGCAAAACATTTGACCAAGCAGCCGACGGTTATGCTCGTGGAGAGGGTTGCGGCATGGTGCTGCTGAAGCGATTGTCTGATGCGGTCAAGGATGGTGATCGCGTTCATGCGTTGATTCGTGGTTCTGCCGTCAATCACGATGGGCACAGTAATGGCCTCACCGCACCGCATGGACCCTCGCAAGAAGCTTTGATTCGAGAGGCGATCGCCGATGCCGGAATTGAGGCAGCCGATATTGATTATGTGGAAGCCCATGGAACGGGAACCTCTTTAGGAGATCCTATTGAGGTTCAGGCTTTGGCCGCCGTTTTAGGTGAAGGACGAAGGCCTGACAATCCGTTAGCAATCGGCTCGGTTAAAACGAATATCGGGCATCTCGAATCGGCGGCGGGTATTGCGGGCCTAATTAAGGTCATCCTTGCATTGCAACACGGAGAAATTCCACCCCATTTGCATCTAGAGCATCCGAATCCCTTGATTCCATGGGAGGATTTACCGGTTGTGGTCCCCACGCAGCGGCAAGACTGGCCCTCCCGACGCGGTCCGAGAACAGCCGGACTTAGTAGCTTCGGTTTTAGTGGAACCAATGCCCACCTTGTGATTGAACAAGCGCCCGAATCACACGCTGTTCCGATGCGTCAGGATCGCCCGGAGCATGTTTTGGTTCTATCGGCGAAAAATTCTCAAGCTTTGGAAGAACTCGCGGAGCGGTATCACGAGCAATTAGATAAAGAAACACATTTTTCAGATGTCTGCTACACGGCGGCTTCTGGCAGAGCGCATTTTTCGCATCGGTTGGCGGTTTGTGCGACCGATGCAACCCACGCGCAAAAATTATTGCGGGCTGCGATAGATGGAAAACGCGCGGCAGGGTTAGAGCGGGGCAAAGCGGAAAGCCAAGTACCGGGAAAACTAGCCTTTCTGTTTACCGGACAGGGATCGCAGTACGTCGGTATGGGGCATGAGCTCTATCAAACGCAACCCACCTTCCGCCAGGCCTTGGAGCGGTGTCATGAAATTTTAATGGACCAGCTTGAGATTCCACTTCTGGATGTCCTCTATCCGACCGATAAAAAAACGTCGCCTCTGGATGAAACAGCATATACACAACCTGCCCTATTCGCGGTCGAATATGCGTTATATGAGCTCTGGAAGAGTTGGGGGATCCAACCACAACTTGTGGTGGGCCATAGCGTGGGTGAGTATGTGGCGGCATATGCCGCCGGCGTCTTCAGTCTTGAGGATGGCCTGAAGCTAATCGCCGCGCGTGGTCGATTAATGCAGGAATTACCAAGCACCGGACAAATGGTCGCCTTGATGACAAGCGAGGCGAGGGTCGCTCACGCGATTCTTAATAGTGGGCGGACCGATGTTTCCATTGCCGCGGTAAATGATCCGAATCAGACGGTGATTTCAGGGTCGGATGAAGCAGTTGATGTTGTGACCACAGCGTTGCAAGCTGATGATGTTCGCGCGAAGAGATTAATCGTTTCTCACGCATTCCACTCTGAATTAATGGAGCCGATGCTCGATGATTTTGAAGATGTGTGTCGGGAAGTTCGCTTTTCGGATCCGATGATTCCCATCATTTCCAACGTGTACGGTCGGGCGGTTTCTACAGAGATCGCCACACCAGAGTATTGGCGAACTCACATCCGTGAAACCGTCCGCTTTGCAGACGGCGTCCGTCAACTAGAAAAACAGCACGTTAATATATTTCTTGAGATCGGTCCGAACCCGATTCTCACTGCCTCCGGTCGCCGGTGCATGAGCGGTGATGGTTATGTATGGATTCCCAGCCTACGCGAGAGTCGTGGAAACTGGTCCCAGATGCTTCAGAGTCTTGCTGATCTTTACGTGCGCGGCATTGCAATCGATTGGGAGGGGTTTGACCGGGATTACGTGCGGCGAAAGGTGGCGATCCCCCATTATCCTTTCCAACGCAAGCGATTTTGGATCGATACGCCTCCGCTCGATGATGCCGATGTGAATGACATGGTCGCCGCTCCCGCTGGGTCGATTCAAGAAAAGCGGCATTCCACTGATCTCCGCGAGGGACTTTACGAGCTCGAATGGCAGCCACGTTCGCGCCTCGATCAAACATTGCCATCAGTATCTCATGCAGACCTGATGGATCCGAACGAAATTGCGGCGGAGGTGACATCAGCCGAATCGCGACTTTCCGCTCAGCTCGCCTTACCTCGCTATCAGGATTTTGATCGCGAACTCGACCGCTTATGTGCGGCTTATGCTCGGAAGGCAATTGCGGATCTTGGATATGTGCTTAAAGAGGGTTCAACATTCGATCTCGAATCGATTATTGAAAACGCTGGAGTGATCGACGCACACCGGCGATTATTTGAGCGGCTGCTTAGTATCCTCGCCGAGGAAGATATTTTACAGATCGATGGGTTGCAATATACGGTATCCGGCAAGTTGCCACCGGCTGCCGAGCCGGAGCAAATGCGGTCGCTGATGGTCGACCGTTTCACTGAATGTCAGGCGGAGCTTGAATTGCTGGGGCGGTGTGGCGACCAATTGGCCGGAGTCTTAACTGGTCAAGTCGACCCTCTGCAGATTCTCTTTCCGGACGGATCTTCAGCCCTCGTTGAGCGTCTTTATCAAGACTCACCTTTTGCGCGCACGTTGAATTCTCTGGTTGAGGCAGCAGTGGTTGCAGCACTCGAACGGAGCGAAGACGGCCGAGCGATAAAAATACTTGAGATTGGTGCGGGAACAGGTGGAACTTCCTCGCAGATCATCCCGCGTCTGCCTGAAGATCGCACCGAATATGTGTTCACAGACGTCTCAGAATTATTCACTCGGAAAGCGCAGGAAAAATTCCAGGATTATCCATTCGTACGGTACGATGCCCTGAATATTGAGGAAGACCCTGTTGCCCAAGGGTTTGCCGAAGGTCAATTTGATCTTATTTTGGCAGCCAATGTGGTTCATGCGACACAAAATCTTGCGGAGACGATGCAGAATATTCGGCGTCTTCTGGTGCCCGATGGATTGGTCGTATTGCTTGAGGGTGCGAGGCCTCAGCGTTGGCTTGACCTCATTTTTGGTCTGACCGATGGTTGGTGGCGTTTTACTGATACAGCCTTGCGACCATCCAATCCTCTGATTGCACCTGCGCAGTGGTTGGAACTGGTTGAGCAGTGTGGTTATCAATCTGCTGTCGCGCTTCCGCGGGAGGATGCGGATGCATTGGCAGCGAGCGGACAACCAGCATCCCCGCACGTTGTGGTTGTGGCACAAAACGATGGTCAACTACCAAAGACCTCATCCAGCAAGAGTCCGGAAACGACATCCGAAAAAGGCACCGGCACATGGCTTTTGTTTGCGGATCAAAATGGTGTCGCTTCGGCCATTGCTGCAAAGATTGAATCCGAGGGGGGGCGGGCTGTGATGGCTCGTTGGAATGATGAATATGAAAAGATCGGTGATAATGATTTTCTAATCGATCCGAAAAATCCTAAACACTACTCGATGCTCCTCAGCGAATTGTCGAACAATCCGGAGTATCCCTTCAAAGGCATCGCACATCTATGGAGTCTTGATACGGCAAAAGTCGGGCAGCTCGATTCAGATCAACTTGATGCAGCCATGATGCTTGGCGGTGAGAGTTTGCTGCATTTGGTTCAGCAAGGACCTCTGGCTGGTTGGGACAATCCAGCAATTTGGATGGTGACACGCGATGCGAATGCAGTTGGATCCAAGCGAGAATTGTCCGGTATCGCACAAGCTCCGTTGTGGGGCATTGGTAGGGTGATGGCGGAGGAGTTGCCTCAGCTCTGGGGTGGCATGGTCGATGTTGACCCTGGTTATTCAGATGAAATGATCGCCGATGTCCTTTGGGCGGAAATACAAGATCCGGATGCGGAGAGACAAATCAGCTATCGAGACGATCGTCGTTTTGCCGCACGTCTCGTTCCTCGTGATGCCCACCAGCCGGTAACCCGACCATTACGCTTCAAGGCAGATGCAAGCTACTTGGTGACGGGCGGTTTGGGAGACTTGGGGCTTCAAGTGGCTCGCTGGATGGTCAGTCAGGGTGCCCGGCAGCTGATGCTTTTGAGCCGAAGTGAGATGCCACCGCGGGCCCATTGGCCCTCGTTAGCGGAGGAAGACCACCGTTTTGCGGAGAGAGTCAACGCGATTCAGGAAATGGAACGCTGTGGTGCGCGGGTCCTGACACTGGCGGGCGATGTTGGAAGCGACAACGTCCTTGAAGGCCATATGGAGAGGGCGATGGCCGACGGGTGGCCACCGATTTGCGGTGTGATTCACGCGGCAGGGGTTGTTGATGCAGATCAGTTGATTGACCTTGGCGTGGAAAAGTTGCGAGATATTTTGAGAAGCAAAGTACGGGGAACATGGCTGCTGCACCAGGCCTGTGTGAGTCAACCCTTGGACTTCTTTGTGAACTTCTCATCCGGTGCTTCGATGCTTGGTTCGCCGCTACTTGGGGCATATGCCGCCGCCAATGCATTTCTTGATGCAATGTCTCATTGGCGGAGGTCAATGCAGCAACCAGCACTGACCGTAAACTGGGGCTTTTGGGATGAGGTCGGCATGGTGGCCAGGAGTCAGCGGGAGATGGGACGCGGATTCGCGCCGCAAGGCATGTATTCTTTCTCGCCCGCCCAAGGACTTGCGACACTCGGTTGGCTGCTTGAGGAAGATGCAACGCAAACC
>JAYZMM010000082.1:0-6532 GCA_036153155.1 Planctomycetota bacterium | reverse complement strand
GCCAACAACCGGCTGCCGCCGCAGATGCAGCGCAAAAATCGGCACCTGCGAGCCAAGACGGCAATCGGAGTAAGGTATACATCGCGCTCGCTGTTGCCGCCGTGCTGCTTTTTGTCGCGGTGGCTTTTTTTCTTCTCCGTGGTGACAGTGAAATCGAATCGTTACCTGAAAATGCGCCGCAAGCTGCCCGAGTAACTCCGGAACCGGTGGAAATTCCGGCGATCGGCAGTGGCCGAAAGGTAACGGTGGAACCGGATTTGATACCGCAGAAAGAGAACGAACTGTCTGGACCGTCGCCCGAGGTCGGGGACAAGGAGGAGAAAGATACCTCAACGAAAAACTCTGTGGCGGATGAACCAGAGGAGCAACATGATATTTCAACGGATGCTCCCGCCGCGAATCCAGAGGAAGATGATCTTTTAGGAGATGCCGAAGAGAAAAAATTGCCCTCCAGGGCTAAGATGCCGCTCAGCTTGATCCCGTTAGAAATCGCTCCGAAAGATACGAAGACAAAATTTGTTTATCGGAGGTTGCCAGACGGCTATTACGCGGCTGAGGGGTCAACATCAGCTTACTACCGCATGCAGGTTCACGGCGCATCTGGTTTACTAAGTGGACTCTGTCTGGAGATCATCGGCCCAGAATTTCAAACCGCCGATTTAGTAAATATTAAAATGAAATCGGCCGATTGGAGTGGCGCTGCGGACTCTATTGGGCAAGGTGGCGCGGCTTCGGTTATCGATGAACTCGAGAACGAAGGCTGGCAATTGCAGTTCAATGGCGGGCAGCCAATATGGGCTGTATTTGCTGCTAAGAAACCGTTTGAGCCAAAATTTTTAATCGAATTCAAGCACGAAAGTAACGCGCAAAGGCTGCCCAAATTTCGTTTGCTGGGCATCACCGGCAGTGGCACCGCTGAAGACATGGCCCAAGCGATGCGAGACCGCACGTTGGCCGAAAAGCCTTTTGCTAATTTCATTGTTCACGGATTACCGGAGGGTGGTTCCGGTGAGGTCAGTTTAGGTAAAGTATTTGTGGGAAGGGAAAAGCTTGATGCACAGCTTTTTGGTGGCAGCAGTGGCGCAGGAACCGCTCGTTTCACGCTCCGACAAGTATCTTCGGGAGATCAAGAGTCAGTTCAGCGGTGGGAATTTATGCTGGTAACCGATGACCAAGCAACACCAGTGGCGGAACTAGTGCTGCAGGGTGAAAAGCAGGCCGATATCACCCTGCGGTGGCTTCCCCTTGCGGCACAGTTACCCCGTGCAGTGGGGCTGCAGAATGCGTTGTTGCAACTGCAGATCGGATCACATTTGCGGAACCTCCCGCTCCGGGAAGTGCGGCAGCAGGTTCCACTCACCTATAGCCCGAAGAAAACGGTGCGGCCTAAAATTGAAGTTCCTCCAGGATTGGCAACAGACCAAGTTCGTCTGGCGTTGCAATTTCCAGCAACATTATTTGGCTTGGATCAAACGGCCATTCTGCCAATCCGAGGTGATGATACAGAGGGAGAGGTTGCGCTGAAGGACGGATTGGTTTTGAAACTTGCAACTTCCTGGAAAGATCCAGAGATCACCTTGACGGGGAAGACTTTTCTGCCGGTTAAAGAAAACGATAAGAAAAAACCTGAAAAGCAAAAAACCAAGTTGATGCCTTTTGGAAAGGCATTGAAGGAAATCCCCGAACTTCAGAAACGCTACGAAGGCAGTAAAAGGGTAATTGCGTTTATCGAGAAAATGGAAAAATTCGCAGGTCGAACCTATCTTCGAAAAACGGAAGATAAACGCGATTGGATGCGCATCAGTAAGCAGTGGTACGGCATGGGCCTTCCACCTCCCAAGCGGATTGATCCGGAGATCGCTAAGCAATTGTTAGGTAACGCGAAGGCAGCGCAAGCGGCGATTAAAAAGGATCTTGATACTTTGGAAGGTTTGCAGCAGTGGTCCAAAACGTTTGGTCAGGATGGGATCGCTGCGATCGAGTTTCGGGTGTTTACGCTGATAGACGGTGTGCCACTCGAGCTGGTTCGTTCCACTGGTTGGCAGGACTGATCAGAACCACCAGCAGCACTTTATGCAATCGATCATTGCCTAATCGTTACAATCGCAATGAATAATGCGATTAGTAGACTTTGGCAAAATCATCCGTTCTGCATCGCGATCACTGTCGATCGACGAGCGCACGTGCCACTAGCAACGCATGCAATGATTGGTGGCCACTGCAAGAGACTGCTTTTTCGCGCAAAAGACTTGACTCTCGCCCCGGCGCTGAAAAGATTGTCTGTGGCTCGAAGATGGCCCTCGACGTGCTACTCCCACCTTGCGAGGAAATGTCCCATGCCGTGCGACGCGTACTTGCCGCAATCACACAAAATCTCGATTTCTTTGGCTGCTTTGCTGCTTCCTTTACTCGCCGGAGCAGCGGCGGCTGAGGATCCTGAAGTGCAGTTCGATTGCGATCCGGTGGTTGTCTGTCGTGATATCACCCCAGTCGATTTTTACCTGTCCAACCCGGATGAAAAAATAATCGAGGCAACTATCCGCATTTCCACGCGGATGACCGCTGGCGCCACTAGCGACTTAACGGAATTGGTATACGAAATACAAAGTCCGCTGGGACGCATTCACGATTTTTCTCCTCGGACCGAATTGTCCAGCGAATATGTCGAGCCGATACAGATCGTCAAAACGGTGGATAAAAACAATACGATTGGCGGTTCAGTTAATGGCACCATGTCAGCGCCACTGCCGCTGCCCGCAAGTGCCCATCCGGTGGCCAGTCTTGGTCGAAACGAGCACGACTCAGTTCGCGAAGAGATGCGACGGATGCCGGCCAAAAAGCCACTGATTGTCAGTGGTACATTCGGCCAACGGCAAGGCGTTTTTTTTAAATTCAAGCAGTCGAACCAGGTTTCTCTTGAAGGAGTCCAGGCGATCACCTGCTCATTTATTGTGCCGCGTAAGTGGCGAGGTGATTATTTGCTCCTGTCTTGCCGTGCCGATGGAGAGCGGACGCGTTATTTTATGAAGGGTATTTATCCTTGCGGAGAATCGCGGTTTGTGGTGGGGCTTTTTTTAGACGGTGATCGGGAGGCGAAGCAGGCGGCTATTGCGCTCGCGGATCGCCAACGCATTTTGCAAGATCAAGGTGTTATCCTTGAGGAAGCGGAAAAAGCGCCGGAAAATGCCTTAGAAAAAAACGGCCTGCAAACCGCAGCGGATCTGCTTCGCCGTTTCGCAGGGAAACAGCCCTAAGGTGTATCGATTTCTTTGGGTCGCCAGAGAGCCACTAATCGACCCTCGGTTTGTGGGCTGAGTTGCCTCCATTGATTGATTGGCAACTCAATCTGTGCCAAGGCAGCGGTCGGCATTACGGTATCGCACACGGTCAGTGCATTAAGCAGTTCAGAAATCCCCGGGTTATGTCCAACGAGTAGAATGCGTTGAAAACTCTCTTCGAGATAACGCACTGTATCGATATAGGTTCCGGGGCTTGCCAGATAAAGCTCATCCTCTTCGACCAATGGTGCTAAACCACCGATCGCTTCAGACACTGCCCGGGCCGTAAGCACTGCCCGCACCGCAGACGAACTCACAATCAAGTCGGGCGTTAGACTTTGCTCCGCAATCAATCGGCCCATGCGGGGTGAATCGCGAATTCCCCGTTTATTTAACGGTCGCGCATGGTCTGTTTGTCCGGCATCTTTCCAACTGGACTTGGCGTGACGTAATAGCAATATGGTTTTCATAACGCATGCAGAATACTCATTTGCGCGTCTAGGAGACAATCCGCCTGATGCCCACCGCGACAATGTCTGCGCGTTGTGTTAGATTATCAAACCGAAATAATAACGGAGCGGGAATCACTAATTTAGCGAAAGAACGAGGTTTTTGATGAAGGTTGCCACTATAGAAACCAATAAGGGTGTTATTCGCCTTGAGTTACATGCAGAACAAGCGCCCAAAACGGTTGCAAATTTTGAAAAACTGGCCGGCGATGGATTTTATAATGGGCTCTTTTTTCACCGGGTGATTCCGAATTTTATGATCCAAACCGGATGTCCGCAGGGCACCGGCACCGGCGGACCCGGTTACCAATTTGAGGACGAATTTGACGATTCGTTGCGACACGACCGCGCTGGCATTCTTTCGATGGCCAATGCAGGTCCGAACACAAACGGATCTCAATTTTTTATTACGCACGGACCGACTCCACACCTCGACGGGAAGCATTCCGTATTTGGCGTTGTGTTGGATGGCCAGGATGTGGTCGATACGATTGAGCAGGGTGACACGATGGAAAAGGTTTCTGTTGTCGATGACGCTTGATTGTGACAACGTCGTGCTCCGCTTTCACATCGAACGCACATCGAATGCACATGGAACGCCCCTTGTTGGGTTCAGAGTAGTTGTTACGATACTCGGTCTTGAGTCACCGTGTAGATGCAGAGGTGCGGCAGGGCCCCCTTAGCTCAATTGGCAGAGCAACTGACTCTTAATCAGTAGGTTCTAGGTTCGAGTCCTAGAGGGGGCACTTTCTTCTCTCATGCGACCCCACCCATTTTTTTCCGCACAAGAAATTTCCCGGGGTTATCTGGATCATCTCGGTGCCCTTGCTGGTAATGGCTGGTAATGATTGACCAGCTATCCATGCCATGAAACTACTTTGTTTCTGACTGCAACTTTATGCAGAAGTTGGAAGTATTTCGATGATTGACGCGTGCCGCAATCGGCACTATTGATGTCAATCACGAATACGGATCAATCCAAACAGTGTCAGGCCGGCGAGAAGCAAGAGTGCAGTTGACGGTTCGGGAACGCTTGCGGTCCCCGCTTCACTCGCCACCGTAACTGATTCAATGGAGTGATAACCATATTGAAGATTATCAATGTTCAGCACGGCGCCTCCCGATTTGGGGATATCATAACTCCCCAGAAGGGTCGATTGTCCGTTTTGATAACGGTAAAGCGTTTGACTCGTGATGGTAGGGTCAAGGAAAAATTCTTGCGATCGAGAAAAGGGCGATCCAATATCCAGGACGGATCTCATTTTAATCGAATGGATGCGAATGGGCGCTGAAGCAAGACTAGAAAAGTCGAGAGTGATTGTTTGGGGTGCGAAAGATCCGAGTGTCGAGGCATCGATCCCTAGGTTGCCCGATGCGGTTGTAAAATCGAGAACCCCCAGATTGGTCGAGACATCGAGAGAGATCTCGTCGGCTGCACCGATCGACGTGAAACGTCCAGCCGTTTGTCCGTCGAGGGTGTCGATGAGCTGAGCATCTCCACCACTAAAATCAAACGTGTGCAGTTCTACAGCGGTGCTGTCACTCGCCGCAACGCAGACTCCGAGAAAAAACAGCAGTGAGGCGGGTAACTGTCGCATCGATTTTCCAAACGGTTTATTTGTTGACTGGTACACAAGATCGATGAGTTGAAATGGTCGAACTGGTCCGTAGCAGGACAAAAAAAACGCGAACCGGAAAAATTTTTTGAGATTTGCCAAAACAAGGGGAAATCTGCACCGTTCGGTACGCCACTGCGATATTTGCTGGCAGCGGAAAGGGGGCAGATTTTGACCATTTTCAAGCAGTTTTGCCTCAAGATTGGCAATTATCGGCGTCACCGCCTGCAAGAACGGTTTGAATCGCGTAAGCTGGATTCTCAGGGATTTTGCTCAATCGGAGTGGAAACATGCAGGCAGATATTCAGGCAAACATGCAAATCAAAAGAATCAGCCGCACCCGGCTGCGGTCGTCACCGGGTTTCACGTTGGTGGAGTTACTCGTTGTCATCGCCATCATCGGCATTCTGGTTAGCCTGCTTCTTCCGGCACTTTCGTCAGTGCGGGAAGCTGCTCGGGGGGCGGCATGTAAGAGCAATTTGAAGCAGATCGGCTTGGCAGTAAAAATGTATGAATCTGCCAATCGGTTTTATCCCCCGAGCTTTGAATTCGAGGATGATGCTGGGGGCATGACAACGAACAATGGATCGTGGTCGATTCACGGCCGTCTTCTGCCTTACATGGATATGGATTGGGCTCAGGATATGGTGGATCTTGATAAAGGTTATTCTGAAAAAGTGAACATGGACACAGGGATTCCGATTATGCGCGTGCCCGGTTATCTGTGCGCTAGTGAAGAATTTGATCAGGTGCGGATCAAAAATGGAAAACCCTACATTTACCCGCAGAATTACGGATTCAATTTCGGCAGCTGGCTCGTCTACGACTCGAATACAGATACTGGCGGCGATGGCGCATTCTTCCCGAATAGCCGGTTGCGGACGAAAAACTTCACCGACGGTGAATCGCGTACCATTTGTGCCGCCGATGTGAAAGCGTATACCTCGTATCTGCGGAATACCGGTGGAGATCCCGGCGATGTACCCACGACCGTTGCCGAATTGGTCAGTATGGCTTCAGGTGGACAAAGTAAACTCGGGCCGACAACCAATCAGAATACCGGACATACTGAGTGGTGTGATGGGCGCGTCCATCACAGCGGGATGACAACGGTTTTTACACCCAACAC
>JAYZMM010000081.1:0-8677 GCA_036153155.1 Planctomycetota bacterium | reverse complement strand
AACAGTAATCTTGCGGCACGGATCAACAGCTATGAACTGGCCTACAAGATGCAGCAGCATGCACCCGAAGCGGTCGATCTGGCGCAGGAAACTGCCGCGACGCATGCGCTCTATGGACTCGACAATCCCGAGACTCAAGACTTCGGCCGGAAGTGCCTGCTTGCTCGCCGATTGGTTGAGCGTGGCGTGCGGTTCGTGCAGCTCTACTCCGGTGGTGCACATAACAACGACAACTGGGACGCGCACGAAGATGTATATGCCAATCACAGCTACCATGGTGGCCGCACCGATCAACCGGTTGCGGCACTGATCAAGGACCTCAAGCAGCGGGGCATGCTGGATGAAACATTGATCATCTGGGGTGGCGAATTCGGCAGGCAACCGACTGCCGAGTTCAAACGCCAACCGGGCCGTGACCACAATGCATACGGATTCACGATGTATATGGCTGGTGGGGGGGTCAAAGGTGGGGTCAGCTATGGAAAGACCGACGAACTCGGTGCGGCAGCAGTCGAAGGTAAGCTGCATGTACGGAATCTGCATGCCACGATCCTGCACCTGATGGGACTCGATCCCAATCACCTGACCTATTTCCACGACGGGCTGGACAAAAAACTCGTCGGCGTGGAAGAGGTGGAGCCGATTCACGAGATTCTAGCCTGAGCCGCACCTTGAGCTGCACTAAAGGAATCCGCGTTTTGCAATTTATTGCCATTCCGGGGACCTGTTTTCACAATGCGGCAGCGAATGGTAACATAGGCGAATCATGAGCGAAGCTACGACAGAAACTCCCCTGGTCGACCTCTCGGTGCCCGGTGCGGCACAAGCGTTCACCAACGCTGCCGCTTCATGGGGTTTTGTACAAATTGTGCAACATGGCATTCCGCTTGCGTTGATCGACGAAGTCTGGAAACAAACTGAGACTTTCTTTGCCCTCCCGCGTGAAATCAAGCGACAATTACTCCGCAGCAAAGAAAATGCGATGGGCTACTTTGATCAGGAACTCACGAAAAATAAACGCGATCTGAAAGAGATTTTTGATTTTGGTGCTGTTTCGGCTGCTAACCTGGAAGCCGGTGTGGATCAGGTCAACAGTGGGGATGGATCAAACCAATGGCCCGAATCTCTGCCAGAATTCAAACGCACGATGTGCGAATATTTTTCCGCGTGCGAGCAATTGGGCCACAGACTCCTGGAAATGCTCAGCGCAGGCTTGGGGTTACCGGATGACACATTTCATCCACATTTCGGCGATCGGCATACGGGATTCATGCGGTTGAATTATTATCCGCTCGATGATCCGCTTGCCGTGAGTGAGGCCGGCGATGCGACGCCGCTGGGAGATATGGCCTTGCACCATCACACCGATGCAGGTGTTCTCACGGTGCTTTTGCAAGACGACGCCGGTGGACTGGAGGCACAGGTCGATGGGGAGTGGCTTGATGTCACGCCAATCGAAGGCGCCCTCATCATCAATGTGGGCGATATGATGCAAGTCTGGTCCAATGATCGTTATCCTGCGCTACTGCATCGCGTTCGTCCGGTGCAGGGCCGAAGTCGCTACAGCATTCCGTTCTTTTTAAACCCCGCCTATGAAACCGACTGTACTCCACTGGGCGGTGACCCGCCGCGATATCGATCGATCAACTGGGGCGATTTCCGGCGGGCCCGTAGCGATGGCGACTACGCCAACTTGGGGAAAGAAATCCAGATTGAAGATTTCCGCATCCGCTAGCAAACTTCATGCTAGCAGAGGCCGGGCCTGAAACTCGGTTTTCTGTAAAAAACAAACCTGGATGAAAGTCGTCTGGCGAACGCTCCGCCCTTCTGGTACCTCTCTGCCCCTTCGCCACGTTTAAACAAAACAGCGAAGACCCTTTGCTGCGGGGCTTTGATCGGACAATATGTCCATCCCAGGGAGAAAGATATGAGCATGGATTTCATGCGATGTAAAATACTCTGTGCAATCGCGTTAGCGACTCTCATTCCTCAACTGTCTATCGCGGCGACACCTCAAGTCGAACCGCAAAATTCCAAGCCAATGCTTACCGATATCGCATTACAAAAAGGGGGTGTGCTGGTCGGTCGGCTTACCGGCAAAAAAGGGAAATTACGAGCTCAACAAAGAATTGCAATCCGTCAGAATGGTCAACTCGTGGAGGAGGTCACTACCGGCAAAAATGGGCAATTTAAAGTAAAAGGACTTCGGGGTGGAATCTATGAAATTGCCTCCGAGCACGGGATCGGAAGTTTCCGGGCCTGGTCTGCGGGCACCGCACCACCCTCGGCAAAACAATTTGCCGTTTTGATCGACAGCGATGAGGTGGTTCGTGGCCAATGGGGTTGGGTGCCCACGCCGGGAGCAATCCCAACACCCAATTTTACTGTTGGCGAATGGCTGGGAATCTCAGCTGGCGTGGCCGGTCTTGCAGTCGGCACAATTGCGCTCATTGATTCCGATGACGCATCATAAGGAGAACTATCGATGAGGATGCATTGGATGCGACATAAAGTGATCTGCACGATCATGCTATTGGCGCTCGTGCCCGATCTTGCATTTGCGACAAAGCCCTCTGTGCCGAACGCGACACCGAAGACAGAGAAGCAGCTGCTCACCGATATCGCATTGCAGCCGGGAGGGGTCCTGGTGGGCCGCATCCTGAGTTCGCAAGACAAACTCCAAACGCAACAAAAGATCATCATCCGCCAAAACAATCAGGTGGTCACAGAGGTTACCACCGGGACGAACGGGCAGTTTGCGGCAAATGGACTACGAGGCGGAGTCTATGAAATATCTTCGCCGCAAGGAGTAGGAACCTTTCGGGCCTGGGCCAACGGTACCGCCCCACCCTCGGCGAAGCAGTTTGCAGTGCTTGTCGATAATGCTGACGTGGTGCGGGGCCAATGGGGCTGGATGCCCTACCCGGGTTCGAATCTAAGCGTGGCTCAATGGATCGGAATATCCGTCGGCGTGGCAGGCTTGGTAGTGGGCACCATTGCGCTGGTCGATGACCGGGATCCATCCTGATCATCGCAAGCAACTTCACTTGCATTAGAATTTGATTCACAGCACGGGCAGAACCGATTGGCACGTTCCCTCACGGGAACGTGCTTTTTTTAAGGAGTCAAGTCAATCATGGATCTAATCCACGCCCTGATTCTATTCGGTGTGGGTCTCCTTGCCGGCTTCATCAATGTGATGGCGGGCGGCGGATCCATGCTCACGGTTCCAGCGATGATTCTATTGGGATTGCCCGGGCCGGTGGCAAATGGGACCAACCGCATTGCGATTCTGTTTCAGAATTTTGTGGCTGTGATTACTTTTTTCCGCAAGGGTTTTGCGGATTTTAAACAAAGCCTGAAGTTGCTCTTATGTGCCCTGCCAGGAACCGTTTGCGGAGCGTGGGTGGGCGCGGAACTGGAAGGCACATGGTTCAACCGCACGTTGGCCATCATCATGTGCGGTGCTCTGCTACTCACCTGGATGAAGGGAAAGAAAAAAAACGAGTCGGAGATCGAAAACGTCGGCGAGCCGATTTCGGGGAAACGAAAGCTATTCGGTTACATGCTCATGATCGGTATCGGCTTCTACGGTGGATTCATTCAGATCGGAGTGAGCCTGATATTAATGCCCCTATTGAACCGAGTATTCAAAATGAATCTCGTCCGCGTCAACATGCACAAGGTATTTATAATTTGCGGTTATTCATCTGTTGCCCTGGCAATATTTGCCTACCGGGTGGACATCCAATGGGGCTTGGGGATTGCCCTTGCCGCAGGAGCAGGAGTGGGTGGATTTATTGGAGCCTCCCTGAGCATCCGGCACGGAGAAAAATGGATTCGTGTATTGCTTCAAATTATTCTCGTGCTGTTTGTCATCAAGCTGCTCTGTTTTTAAACTGATTGATTCGCACGCGCGGTACTTCGGATCTTGCGTAGCCACTGCATTGAAGCCCGCGGCAAGCAAATGTCTCCGCTGGCCATTTTTCGGCGGAGGGTAAAAATACCAATCAGCAGCATGATCGCGATCACGAGGCCGGCAATAAAGATAATTTTATGCCAGATACCACCGATTTCACTGCCTCGGGCTGCGTAATAACCAACCGCCAACTGAGAACCAACGGTTAAAAAAACCATTGGAAGTTCGACCGCAAGAAAAATCCATCCTTTTAAATGCATGAGACCCCCGACCGTCAACGCAGGCGTTCGAGTTCCCGGGATCAAACGGCAGATCACCAGCACCCACGCCCCATAGTGGTCAATCAGATACTTCATCTCCAGAATGCGTCGCGGATGGACCGCCCGCAGCAGCCAATTTGACCGCAGCAAGCGCGTACCGAAGAACCGACAAAGGAGAAACCAGCCCGAATCGCCCAAGACGACGCCTAAATAGGCGGCGAGAAAAGTATGTCCCAATGAAAAATGGCCTCTGGCGATCTCCCAACCCGCGGGAATAATCACCATATCTTCCGGAAAATGAAGGCCGGCACCCGAAACGACCATTAACAAGAAGACGGAGAGCGGTCCGAACCGGTCGAACATCTGACTTAATTGCTTTTCTACACCAGACGATGGCTTTGCCACGTCATTTGCTGCCTGCTGCGAATGCGATGAATGGCCTTGCGCCCGCGGATCGGCAACCCCCATCTGCGCGAGGCAACCAAGCATTGTGCTCAAAATGAGAAGCAGGAGGCTAACTCGTTTTGCCAATCTCGTTGCCATTGGGGGTGTACTGTCCGCACGACTCACTCGCTCTGAACTGAATGATTCAATCCCCATCTAAACGGCATTTCTCAAAGAAAGATGCGTGGGTGCCATCTGATGCATATAACGGATCAGGCGGCCCCAACCCGCGGGTGACCCGGCGGTCAATTGCCCCGCAACCCGCGCCACATGCACGCCGGAGATTGCCGGACGGCAAGCCGAGATTCGATCCAGATGCATGCCGGTCAACACGGCAGTTGACGCTGCTTCAAGTGCACCGTCAGGGAGGCCGAGATCCACGAGACGAGCGAGTGGAAGCTGCCCCAACTGCGTGCAGATTTCTGCCAAAAGCATGCCATTGCTTTGCCCACCGCCACTCACGAGCAGTTCATCGATCCGTTTGATGCCTCCGGGAACATGCGCGGTCACCGCATGTGCAATGCAGCGGGCAATAAAATGGGTTGCCGTGCAGAGTAAATCGCGGATCGACCACCCCGCTTCGACCGCCATCCGCACGGTCGACTCCAATGCCTGCTCAGCACAAACTCCGTTAGGCTGCCAACGCGGGGGAAGCTCTTGAAAGTAGGGATCCTCCAACCAACGATCGATCAGTTCCTGTATCTTTTTTCCCTGCACGGCGAGCGTGCCACCCGGGTCGTAACGCATACGACCTTCACTCAGTCGCAGACTCAATTGATCAAGCAGCGCCGTGCCGGGACCGACGTCAAACGACAGGACCTGATCGAGGATTTCCTCCGATCGACCTGGAGGAATAAAGGTCAAACGGACAGATCGCCCCACATCGAGTAGCAGCCGTGACGTCTCCTGTTCGCCGAGAAGCAACCATTGAGGCACCGCATGCAGAGGTCCCCCAAGGCCCCCTGCCGCAAGATCGCGGTGGGGAAATTGGCTTACGACGTTACATCCAACTGCCTCCGCAACACGTGCTGGATCGCATAGCTCCAAATAGCATCGTTGACCGCACTTCGCCGAGTGCCAGCATCCGGGGCCGAGTAGTCCCACGGCCAGCACATCATCGATCGGCATCGACGCCGATCGACAGAGGCGGCGAATCAAATCGGCCTGCAGCAGCGAAATCTCCTGAACAAACGTTGCATATTCCGTACCCTCGCCCTGAGTCCCCGTCGGGAACTGTTGGACCGAACCTGCGGAAACAATTTCTCTTAAACGATCAGGAACTTTCAACCGCTCGGTAAACTGATGTCGATAGTCGGCCTCCAGTTTATGACCCGATGCTGTGACCAAACTGCCCATCAACATCTCGCAGGTCCGATCGGCATAAATGCCGATCAGCGCACGACCAGCACCTGACCGATCAGCGAAGCGGGATCGCTGCGCAAAAGATCTGGCGGACGGACCTTCGAACATCGGCATCACGGACCCACTCGACTTGTTAGGCTACTAGTCGAACAGGGCCACCGATCTTCACCGCTTCTACGAACTCTTCGAAGATCCGCTGGTCAAGGGCAGACGCCGACTGGCTTTCCGGATGGAATTGAGTTCCGATCACAAACCAATCATCCATTGTGCTTTCAATCGATTCGATCACTCCGTCAGGCGCAGTTGCCGTGACGCGAAATCCATCGGCAACTTCATCAATCGCCATATGATGCATACTGTTGACACGAACCTCGCCATCCCCGTAGATCCGACCGATCAAAGAATCTTGCACAACATCTAATCCGTGCCGATGGGCTGCATCGCTCGGGTCGCTTTGAGTCATCGCCAAAGGACGATCTTCCGGGATATGAAGCATCAGGTTTCCGCCCTGCTGAACGTTAAGCAGTTGCATTCCGGAACCGATTCCCATAACCGGCATCCTCCGCTCCGAAACCATCCGTGCAAGCAAGCGATCAAAGTCTTCGCGCCGCTCATCCATCAGGCGGCAAGAGGGGTGCATCATGAAGCCGTCGTTATTGGGGTTTAAATCGGCACCACCCACCAATAGCACCCCGTCGACAAGATCGAGTAGACGGTTCAAATCGTCGCGACTCGCTAGGGGCGGAAGGACGACGGGAATCGCTCCGGCCGAAGCCAGCGCATCGTAATATCCGTCGGCAATAAAACTGAAGGAAGCGGTCCCTTTACCGTTTGGACGAAAATCGGCATTCAGGGCAATTAACGGCTTGGTTTGCATCGGTTTTCCTCTTTCGCGGATACATCGTGTATCCCGTTAGTGTCAAAAACGCACCAGAGAAAGAAGCCGAAAGAACAACACAACGATCACCGGATTCTGTTCAAAAACCTGCCGGTGTTCGAGAGATAAATGCTTCCAAGCAAGGCGACCTAAAACGACAACGGCACAAATAAAAAGGGTCTGCCCCGTTGCTGTCTTATATTTTCAGTCGCGACACATCCAGTAACGAAACCCGCCTGTCCGTTCACCGGGAAGCCTTCCCTCCAGCCAAACACTGACCGCCGGAGTGATGTCCATATCAACTGGCTTCAGTTCTCCTTGATAATGCGTAGCCCGCAGCGCCACAAAAGAGGAATGTAAGTCACCGGCGAGTGTAGAGGAGATTTTCCGATCCGCAAGTGGCTGGGTACCAAATTTTTATTTTGTGACCACAGAAGAGTGCTATCGCAAGATGTTGTAGATGCACTGATCTACATTTGTAGCTAATCAAATACAAAATCGTTTTACCCGTTAAACAGCAGCCGAAGAGCCCTGCATGCTAGCACTGCCTGTGCCTTGTGGCTTGTGGCTTGTGCCCTGCGTCCTGTGCTTTGTGCTTTGTGCTTGGATGGTTTACCTCGCGTTACCAATGGGTAGCCGATCGTTCAAAAGAATGCGGAATATGAAGTGAGCATCATCATCCGAATAAGCCCTGGAGGGGGGGTAGGGAATATGCCGGATCTGCCGATTGCTCCAAGGACGCAGCCGGTTTGAAAACGCTTGCAATGATTATGCCGATATTTTCTTCTGGAATTGCACACTCCCCAAGTTCCAGGTGACCTGCGGTATGCGCACGGCCTATGACACCACGATGCACGGTTTATGCAGAGCATTCCTGCTCTGCATTGCGACGCTGCACGCCATGCCTGTTTGTTTTGCCGATCCGCTTCCGAATCGGCTACCGCCCATTGCATTCGATGGAATTGCCGAGATCAGTGACCCAGCGCAACGGACGCAGACCGTTGCAGACAGTTTACTGCAAGATGCTGATTCGTGGCAAAACTCGCCACTGTTTCCACTTCCTGCTCCGGACGATTGGAGTGAGGTTTGGGATTGGCACCTCTTACCGAATCGTCTGATTTATCGACCATATTTAGCCGGCGTCTACCAACCTCGCATGGCAGCAGTCTTCAATGTAAATCGGGAGAGTCAGTGGAAATGGGACCTTTCGATCGGGGGTCGCGTGGGTCTGGTTCGGTACGGGTCAGGAAATGAAGTGATTCCGCAAGGCTGGCAACTCGACATTGAGGGTGCCGCCTTCCCCCGACTTGCATCACCAGGTCAAATTCTGGAAGCCACTGATTATCGTTTTGGCATCCCCCTCTCTTATGGTTATGGGGCTTACCAGATGCAAATTGCTTATGAACATATCAGTTCGCACTTGGGAGATGAGTGGGCACAAAAACACGGAATTATTGACAATCGCATTAACTACAGCCGCGATGCCATCGTGTGGGGACACGGTTATGTGCCCGACGACAGATGGCGTCTCTACGGACAAGTCGGTTACGGATTTTATGCCGATGTCGCCGAACCATGGCACTTTGAATTTGGTATCGAATACAGTGATCTGGCGCCGACTGGATTTGAAGGAGTTCCATTCTTTGCCACCAACTGCCAATTACGGCAAGAGAATAATTTCGGCGGCTATGTGGCGATCCAAACCGGCTGGCAATGGACTGGCGCCCAAAGCGGTCGACGTCTGCGACTCGGTGTCCAGTATTTTAACGGGCAACACGAGAAGCTCCAGTTTTACGAGCTTAGTGAGCAGAAAGT
>JAYZMM010000080.1:0-44782 GCA_036153155.1 Planctomycetota bacterium | reverse complement strand
TCGCCCGGTGATCACGGCCTTTGATCGTGAAACAAAAAAAATTCAATTTCGCGTGACCGGTCTGTCGGTTGTTTCAGTCATCCTGGCGGGCGACACGCTTTACGCCGGTTTGGTCGATGGCGTGGCAGCGCTCTCGGCCCGCGACGGGTCGCTACTCTGGCAGGCCAGCGTACACGGTAGAGCGTTTGGCTTGGCAGTGTCCGGGGGCGGCCTGTTTGTCAGCACCGATGAAGGACAGCTCACCTGTTTCCGTCCGCAAGGAGAGCAAACCCCGCACCCTGTGCGTCAGAACGTGGTGGCTCAGGCCGACGAGGATGCGACACCGGCAGCCCTCGCTTGGGGACCACTGTTGCAATTCGATAGCCCCACCTCTGCGATCGTCCGGTGGGGTACTGCAGAAGCGATGCCCACCCAACTTCAGTATATTTCTGAAGACGGCAAACGAACCTTTGTTGATGATTCGCCAAAGGAAACGCACATAGTACGGATGGAAGACCTGGGGCACCGCCGGAATCACCCCTATACCATTGTGCAAAATGATTCCACGGGAAATGAACGGCGATCGATCTTCGAATGCGATACATTTTTTAATTATTCGACTTGGTCTCCACAAAATGTATCTACGGGGAAGGATCAAGAGGCGGCAGAGCGTCTGATTGATGAGGCCGGTAGCGGTCCTGGCCTGTGCGTTGTTCTGGGAGCCGGTCCCCTGGCCGGCTCGATTGCTAAAGCCAGTGATTGGACCGTGCTTTGCCTTGAGACAGATCAGAAAAAAATTGCATCGACCCGCGAAGAATTACTTCATGAGGGTCTTTATGGGCACCGTGTGGCCCTACTGCCGGTTGATTCCTTCGATGCGCTTCCGCTGCCGAGCCATTTTGCAAATCTCGTCGTGTCGCAGGCTGCCCTTGATGGACAACCGCCGGAAGCGGGAGCAGGGGAAGCGTTCCGGCTCTTGCGTCCGCTGGAGGGAATTGGCATGTTTGGCCAACTCCAGGCGACCGATGCCGAGGGAGCCGTGAAACAATTAGAAGACTACTTTCTCCGCGATGCGGTTGTGGCTCACTTTACCGCTGACGATGACGGGGTATGGGCCCGGTTTGTAAAACCGGCCTTAAAGGGTGCAGGCGAATGGTCCCATCAATACGGTCGGGCGGACAATTCGGCCTTTGGTGGTGAGGTTTTGGGCTATACGTCCGTTGCCAACGAAATGGAGACCCAATGGGTCGGACGTCCCGGTCCCCGCTATCAACCCGATCGCAACGGCCGCAAGCCGGGTCCGCTCTCCACCGGTGGGCGGCTTTTCGCGCAGGGGCTGGAGCGGATCGTCGCTCTGGATGCCTATAACGGAACGGTCCTCTGGTCGGCCGAAATTCCTGCGATGCGGCGTTTTAACATTCCGCGCGATTCGAGTAATTGGTGTGCGGACGAAGATTCCCTGTACGCGGTAGTGGATGATCGATGTTGGCAGTTGGATGCTCGGGATGGCCATCTTAGGCAGCAGTTTTCTTTACCTGGGACGGCAGGGTCTTCAGAAGAGTCGCAGTGGAGTTATGTGGGAAGCCTTGGCCCAATTCTGCTCGGCAGCCGGACAAGGGTAAACGCGCCGTTTGAAGAATTCCGTGGGCATGCGGCGTGGTACGATCAACCGAAGGGTCCGCAGAGTGCCAAGGTATGCAGTGATTCTCTGTTTGCCCTATCCAAAGACAGTGGTGCGGCAATGTGGGAATATAAGCAGGGCCTGATTCTCAATCCCACCATTACGGCCATTCCGGAGAGAGTCTATTTTGTGGAGTCACGGCAACCGGAACTTATGGCGTCACAGACGCGGCGGATCGAAGATCCCCGGCTTTGGGAAAATCAGTTTCTCGTGGCGCTCGATGCCAAGACGGGTAAGCTGCTGTGGGAGCGTCCGTTGGATACGGATGACGGTGAAGCGGTCTTTTACCTCGCGAATCAACGAGGCAAGTTAGTGATCGTCGCCTCAGGAGCGGGTAAATATCATGTGTCGGTCTACGATCAGGAGAGTGGCAAACTTGCTTGGGAAGACCGTTTCGATTGGCCCGGTGGTGCCCACGATCACGGGAAGGCCATGTCACGACCGGCCATGATCAATGGAAATCTCTTTGTTCGACCTCGTGTTTTTGATCTCGCGAGCGGTCGGACCTTGGCGAAGGTGATGCCCGGCGGTGGTTGTGGAACGTATGCTTGTGCAGGCAATTTTGTGATCTTCCGCTCCGGAAATATCACCCTCTGGGATCACCGTTATGAAATTCCTTCCCAATGGGCTCGGTTGCGTCCAGGATGTTGGTTAAGTGCGATTCCCGCTGGTGGCATGCTTCTGGCGCCTGAAGCGGGTGGCGGATGCAGCTGTGGAACATGGATGGAAACATCGGTCGGATTCATGCCGAAAAAGGCTAAGCCGATCTCATCGCAGGTAGACGACTGAGTGATCCTTTATGTCGGAGTAATTTTTGCGATTCCTAGGCTTGTGAAATCTTGTGAAATAAGGTCCAACGATGACAGTTCCCGATAATTTCAACCGTCGCACTGCCCTGACGTTTCTTGCCGGTTCGATGACAACGGCGGGATTGGTGCCCCTTGATAGGGTGCTTGCAGGTGAGAATGAGCACGGGGTCGATCAAACGGCGACTATCCCGGATGATCGTCGCCTGGGGCCGCTCAAAAATTTAACCGGTTCCTTCCCCTTCAATCCGCCTGAATCGCTTGAAGCGTGGGCGATTCGGTCGCAAGAATTACGACGCCGCGTGCTTCTGGCAGCCGGACTGTGGCCTCCCCCTGAATCGAAGCCGGTCAATGCAACGGTTTGGGGACCAGTTGAGCGCGAAGGGTATACTGTCTGGCGCGTCTACTTTCAAAGCAGCCCCGGCCTCTGGGTGACCGGCAGTCTCTATAAACCGGCAAAGATTCAAGGAAAAATTCCAGCGATTCTCTGCCCGCATGGGCATTGGAAAGAAGGGCGGTTTCACACACACAGTGAAGAGCAGTTCGCTAAGGAATTGACTTGGGGCTCAGAAGAGGATCGCCCGAGCGGTCGCTATCCGTTGCAATCGCGGTGCGTGACGTTGTGCCGGATGGGCTGTCTGGTCTTTCATTACGATATGCTCGGTTACGCTGACAGCGCACCGATTGAGATGATTGCGCATGGCACCCGACGTCGCCCTCAGATGGAACAAGCTGACCATTGGGGATTGTTCAGCCCGCAAGCCGAGTTGCGATTGATCAGTGCCCTGGGCTTACAGACCTTCAATTCCCTCCGGACGATGGACTGGATAACCTCGTTACCCGAAGTCGACGCCTCACGGATTGGTGTGACGGGGGCCTCAGGTGGTGGCACGCAGACCTTCATGCTCACCGCCATTGACGATCGCATTGCGGCAGCCTTTCCGGCTGTAATGGCATCGACCTCGATGCAGGGAGGGTGTCCGTGCGAAAATGCGTGTTATCTGAGGATAGATTCCGGAAATATTGATATCACCGCCTTGGCCGCGCCCCGTCCACTGGGTCTCTCGGCGGCCAACGACTGGACTGTTCACCTGGAAAGTCAGGGGCTGCCCGAACTTAAAAAGCTTTATGCGCTCTACGGCGCGGACGAAAAGGTGGAAGGTAAATACTTCGACTTCGAGCATAACTACAACGCGCTCAGCCGCGCGATGATGTATGCCTTTTTCGATAAGCATTTTCAGCTTGGCCATGCAGAAATGGTCGAACAGGAATATGAGCCGCTCACTCGATCGGAGATGACGGTTTGGGGCCCGGACCACCCGAAGCCTCCTTGCGGTGAAGCAGCAGAGGTCGAGGCGATTGCTGCTTTTAATACCGCTCGGCAGGAGCAGATCGAGTCACTCACACCGAACGACAGCAAGTCTCTTGCCCGCTATCGAGAGATTGTCGGAGGCGCACTGGACACGATGATCGGCCGCGCGGTACCGGGACGACAAGCGATAGAGCGTCTGCCGCTTTCGAAGATGGATCAAGGAGATTTTTTGCGAGAATCGTTGCTGGTCAGTTCTCCGGAATATGGAGAAGAGATCCCGGCCACGCGTTTCGTTCCAACGCACACGCAGCGATTCGCCCCGCAACCGATTATCTGGATCAACGATGCAGGCAGGGTAGGAATTGAATCACCGGAGGGAGTGCCACAGCCATTTGTTGCGCCATTGTTGAAGCGTGGCTTCCCCATCGTCGCAGCCGATCTTCTGTACCAAGGTGATTTTCTCAAAGGAGGCAAGCCGTTAACCAAAGCTCCGGTTGTTCCGCACGTTCGTTATGCGCTCGGATATACGTTCGGCTACAACCATCCCCTATTCATTCAGCGTGTTCATGATGTGCTTTCGCTTTGCAGGGCCTTTGATCAGGGTCAGGGAGTGCATTTGGTAGGTATCGGTCGGGAATCGGGACCGATTGTTGCTGCGGCGTCCGCCGCGAGTACGAATGGTGACGATTCTGCATTGATTCGACGTGTTGCCGTATATACAGCCGGTTTTCGGTTTACCCAGGTCACACGTTTTGACGACCCGATGATGTTGCCCGGAGCAGTTCGCTATGGAGATGTTCCCTTCCTGCTCGCGCTGAACGCGCCTCGCGTGATGTGGCTGGGGGGTGAAGGCAATCGATTGCCAGAACTTGTCGAGCGATGTTATGCCGCGGCAGAGGCCCGTCCGCCCCAACTCTTTATCGGATCTGAGGCCGGTGCAGCTGCTGCCGTTGCCCGGTGGATTGTTAGTTGAATAGCAAATCCCTCCCTAGAGTGTGGGGTAAATATGTTGAGAACCATAAAAAGTGCGGTTCGACACCCTGCACATTAACTTCTTCGGGATTTACAATTACGAGCTGTCGGATTTCTTGTTGTTCCCTTCGAATTGGAAATAAAAATGATTTTAGATTCTTTCACCAAGCGGCTAGCCTTAACTCTCATTCCGCTGCTTTTATTGGGTTCTGTCTATGCCGAGGATAAAAAGAAAGAAGATACAAAACCCGAGGGTTCATTTACGGTCAAAAGCGAGCCTCTCAAAGTAGAGGTCAAGCTCAAAGGTTTTTTTGAAGCAGTCGAGACTAGTGAGATTTCGATCCGTCCTGAGGCGTGGAGCGGAATGTCTCTTACCAAAGCCGCAGCCCATGGTGATCAAGTGGCCGCAGATGACGTGCTGTTGGACATTGATAAACGTAAGCTGGATGTCGCAATTGAAGATCTTGAACTGCAGATCGTGAGTGCGAAATTGGCCCTGGCCCAGACCGAGGCAAGCCTGGAAACATTACGGAAGTCTGTTCCACGGGACCTGGAATCGGCAAAACGGGCGGCGGACGAGGCTGACGAAAATATGCAGCGGTATTTGGAAATTGACCGCCCCGAAACCATCAAAGATATTGAGCAACAAGTAGAGGGTGCCCGTCACGGATTGCTTTATCAGCAAGAAGAGCTGGATCAATTGGAGAAGATGTATAAGGCGGATGACCTGACCGAAGAGACCGAGGAAATCATTCTTACCCGCGCTCGCCACGGTGTGAAAGCTGCCAAGTATCGGTTGGAAAAAGCGATTTCGGGACAGGATCACGCAATGAATGTTTTGTTGCCGCGGCAGACGACGGATCTTCGAGAGGCTCAGCAGTCTGCCGCCCTGACGCTCGAAAGGGCAGAGGCGGCTTTGCCGGCATCAATCAAAGAAAAAGAAATCGGCTTCCAGAAGCAGCAGATCGATCTTCAGAAGTTGGAGAAGAAACTGGTGCGGATGAAGGACGATCGCAAATTAATGATCGTGCGTGCCCCGCACGCCGGCACGGTTTATTATGGCCAGGCGGTGCGAGGCCAATGGCCTGACGCGACTGCTAAAGGGAAAACACTGGTTCAAGGTGCGAACGTACAACCGGGTGCCGTCTTGATGACAGTGGTCCGTAATGAAAATCTTTTTGTTCGTGCAACTGCCGAAGAGAAGCAGCTGGTGGATCTACATCCGGGTGACGCGGTCGCCGTCTCTCCGGCAGCAATCCCGGGAGAAAAACTGACTGGGAGTATTAAAAGCGTGTCCGCGATCCCGGTATCCCCAGGGAAATTCGATGTACAGATCGATGTGGAGTTGGACGAACAGGCAAATCGGATTGTCGCCGGTATGGGTTGTTCGGCAGTCATCGAAGTTTATCAGCACCCGAGTGCCATTCTGGTTCCGAAGGCAGCGGTCGCCGAGGGGGGGGATGATGCAGAGCAATATGTCTATCTCATCGATGGTAAAGAAAATAAGAAGCAGCGCGTGCGTGTGGGGCGGACTGTCGGTGATCGTTTGGAAATTCTTCGAGGATTGAATCCAGGTGACAAGATTCTTGCCAAAAACTCTGACTGAGCTTGCCATGCCCACGAGACGAAAGCTGCTGGGTGTTGCGATGCTGCTCGGACTGTGTGTGGCCGTTGCAGCCGATAGCCACGCTGCCGACGCGGATCTGCCTCCGCTCGCGCCCATCGACACCTACCGACCTCCTAAGCATATCGAAATTCCACGACCGGCGGCCGTGGAATATCCAGGTGTAGAGCAAGTTGAGGAGAGTATCCGGCGTGGTGTCGATTATCTCTGCAAGAAACAAAACAAGAATGGTTCTTGGGGGTCCCCGAAGCGTACCAAAGCGCTTGATATTTATGCACCGGTTCCTGGTGCGCATCACGGTTTTCGTGCTGCCGTAACCTGCATGGCAGTAACTGCACTGATTCAGTCAGGCGACCAGCGACCGAAAGTACAGCAAGCGATCGATCGTGGGGAAGCGTGGATTCTCAAGGAGCTACCGCGAGTACGCAGAGCCAATGTGACCGCCTTGTATAACATCTGGGCCCACGCTTATAGCCTGCAAACGCTGGTTCTATTGCAGGAGCGAGCGGGTGCAGACAAGGAAAAGGTAGAGCAACTTGCACAATACACGCGGGATCAGATTGAATTGCTTTCCCGCTATGAATCGGTCAACGGTGGGTGGGGCTATTATGACTTCACGGTGGGTGCCAAGCGACCGTCGAGCATCGTGACCAGTTTTAGTGCAGCGACCTGTGTAATCGAACTTCAGCGAGTGCGGAAGGCGGGATTTGAAGTTCCTGCTTTGGTCACTGACAAAGCAATCGGTTCGATCAAGCGGCAGCGGAAACCAGACTTCAGCTACCTGTACGGTGCGCATCATTGGCACAAGCCGATGTATTCGATTAATCGTCCGGGCGGAAGTCTTGGTCGGAGCCAGGTATGCAACCTCGCGCTCTATCGGGACGGAGATCGGGCAGTCACAGATCAGGTTTTTATCGATTGGCTGGATCGACTGTTTGCTCGTAAACTCTGGTTGGACCTCGCCCGCAAACGACCTATTCCCCATGAATCATACTTTGCGGTGGCTGGTTACTTCGTGTATTACGCCTACTACTATGGCTCCGGGTGCATGCTGGAGCTACCAGAAGAGAAGCAAGATTTCTACAAGGCCCAGTTTGCTCATTTGCTACTTGATCTGCAGGAAAGCGATGGTTGCTGGTGGGACTTTCCGCTCTATGACTATCATCAGCCCTACGGTACCGCATTTGCGATCATGACGCTCGTTCGCTGTCGCTAGTGTGGCAGTCCGCGTGCAGTCCGCGTCCCTAGGTGATGATTGGTTTAATCAAGGAGGACCCGATCCAGAGCCGCTCGGGCAGCATGATAACCACACATTCCATGCACACCTCCACCCGGCGGGGTAGACGCCGAGCAGATATAAATTTTTTCATTGGGCGTGGTATACGGGGATCGGCGCAATGCGGGTCGAGCCAGGAACTGTTTTAAATCAAAAACACCTCCGGTAATATCGCCGCCGATATAGTTGGCATTGTAGGCCTCGAAATCGGCTGGCGAAAAAACGTGCCGCGCTAAAATCAAGTCGCGGAATCCTGGGGCGAAGCGTTCGATCTGTGCTTCGATGCGTTCGGTCATGTCCTCGTCGCACCGCGGCGGTACATGGCAATAAGCCCAACCGGTCTGTTTACCTTCGGGGGCCCGCGTTTGATCAAATAGGCTCTGTTGTGCTAGAAGCACAAAGGGTCGCTCTGGAATCTGGCCTTTCCAGACCGCTGATTCCGACTCTGCGATCTCCTCCCAGTCGCCCCCCACATGAACGGTACCTGCCTTTGCCGCATTTTCATCGGTCCAGGGGATCGCACCATCGAGTGCCCAATCAATCTTGAATACGCCCGGTCCATGACGGAACTGGTCGAGTGTTTTTCTGTAACGTGGAGGTAGCTGCTCTCCGGCTATTCGACTCACCGCACTTGGTGCCAGGTCAAATAACACTGCTTGACATGGTGGAAGGTCGCCGAAAGTCGCGATGGGTGTATCGATCTGAACCTCACCACCGAGACTTTCAAATAGCGCTCGCATCGCAGAAGCAATCGAATGCGACCCGCCGCGCGGAAGGGGCCAACCGCTGGCATGCGCTGTGATGCAGAACAACAAACCGACCGCACCGGTAAGCGGACTCTCAAGCGGTCTGACACTATGGGCAGCCATTCCGGCAAACATTCCGCGCATCGCAGGCGATGTAAAGTTTCTCTGGAGCAGCGATACCGCAGACGAAAAGCCTTTCATGGCAAAGCGTGTCAGCGCTCGAATGTTACCGATCGGCCAGGGAGGATTCAGTAGTTGAGGAAGTAAGATGTCGGCGCGTTGCACAAACGGTTCGATAAGTCGCTGATACCGTGGCCCATCTTCCCCGAACGCCAGGATTGATTGCATCAGGTCACGCTCCATGACGGCTGATGAACCATCGAGCATGGGATGGACAAGTGGTACACTTGGTTCAATCCACTCCAAACCAAAATTTTCCAAACGTAAGTTTGCAAAAAAAGGTGAAGCCATTGCCAGCGGATGGATCGCGGAGCAGACATCGTGAACGTATCCCGGAAGTGTCAACTCGGCAGAACGCATACCCCCACCGATTTGATTTCGGGCCTCGAGCAACAAAACCTTCTTGCCCGATTGTGCCAGAGTGATTCCGGCAGCGAGTCCGTTAGGTCCAGAGCCTACTACGACAGCATCATATGACATGCGGAATTTTAACAAAAAGATTTGGCTACAAATGGCCGAGGAGGGGATCGAACCCTCACGGGGGTTACCCCCCACGGGATTTTAAGTCCCGTGCGTCTGCCAATTCCGCCACTCGGCCCATGAGATGCCTCATATCGTATCTGGCGCTTTGCAATGTGGCAACGCATCACAGCCAATTTCGGATGAAGAGCCCATTGTTTCCTTGCCCTTTTTTAGGTTAACTATTGGAAGCGTAGAGTCGCTGCTTGATCGGTTTACGGCCCTGACACCCAATCTGTAAGGCATGAAGGAGTTTCTGAGATGGAGTGCAATACCCATGGTTTTCGCAACTGGCAATCTGGTTTCATATTAGGACTCGCGTTTGGGTTCCTTGCGGTTACCGGTTGTGAGAAACCAAAGCCGACAGTCGGGGAACAGGTCGGAAACGCCATCGACCAAACGATTAACGCGACGGGGCAGGCAGCGTCTGATCTCCAGGAAAATACGAAGCAAGCTGCCGATGATTTTAAAAATCAGCTGAATCAGGCTTCCAAGAACATCGGTCAAGAGACGCTAGATCTCCGTGACGCGGTTAAAAAGGCGGTGGATGAACATCTCGGCGACGATGCAGGCAAATAGCAAATAAATGCCGGCAAATAATTGAGAACATCAATGGGCTGGATTCAGGCTTATCTGACAATGCCACTGATTCTCTGAATCGCCTGTTGTGCAGCCTCCGCAACGCTCGGGTCGTGATCTTTTGCTGCCTCGTGCAGTGCGGGCAGTGCTGATTTTGCCAGGGGACCCAGTTCAGCCAGTGAGTCGGCTGCTTCATGCCGAACGAATGGCTTCGGGCTTTTTAGAGCAGCGATAAACAGGGGAATTCCCTTCGCCACCACTTCTGGATCATCTTCGTCAATCCGCGCCAATGCCCAGGCTGCAGTCGCTGCATAATATTGGTCTTCATCGTCCAGATGCGATTTAAGGACATCGGTGGCCGCCTTGGCATCGGGACCAATCTGGCCCAGAACATAGAATGACGCATAGCGAATTCCTTCATCTTCGTCATCAGATCCTTTGATCGCCACGTCGATCACTTCTTTGCCTTTCGGGCCGACCTCAGCCAAGGCAAACAGCAATCCGGTCCGAGTATCAACGTCAGTTTCATTTTGATAGGCGCGGAGCAAAGCTGGCACAGTTGCGACTGCGGCCGGCCCTAGCTGCTGAATAATTTCTGCAACATGCGGTCGCGCTGCGGGGTAGTCGAGCCCTTTAATTAAAACAGGAATCGCATTTTCTCCCAGACCGTTGAGTGCGATCAGCGTATCGTTAACAACCCCTTGGTCACTGTTTGCCAGTGCAGCTTCTAACGCGGGAAGTGTGATCTGCCCCCCGGGTTTAAGATCCAGGAGTGCCTGGGCGGCCATCCGCCGCACGTGGTGATCAGGACTGGTAAGCATTTGGGCGAGAAATCGTCCGGTTGTCTTTTTGATATTTTTGTTCTCGGGAAAAATCTTCGCGAGGGCCCATGCTCCGGCGACCCAGAAGAAGGGATCATCGCTATCGAGATGCTCACGAATAGATTCAGCTGCGGGGGCTGCAGGAGGGCCAATCATGCCGAGGGCAAAAACCGCGGCATGTTGCACGCCTATTTCGGGGTCATCGAGCAGCGTGATCAGATCAGGAACGGCCGATGCCGCACCGGGGCCGATCATCCCTAGGGTCATAGCTGCTTCCTGTCGTTGATACGGCTCGTTTGCTTCGTGTAGCACATCACAGATCGCAGGTACGGCATCTTTTGCATCAGGGCCTATCTCATGGAGGACCAATAACGCATAAAACTCCGTCCGATCATCTTTGAGTGCTTCAATCATCGCAGGGACAATTTCTTTACCCCGTTCGGCCAGGGCATGCACTGCCCGTTTGACAACCGTATTGTCCTTATCCCTCAATGCTTTAAGCAGCAGTGGCACCACCATTTTTTTACCCGGTTCGATCTCGGCTAAAGCGTCGAGTGCGGCATGGCGAACGTCTGCATCGGGATCGGTCACCATTCGGGCCAGCACCAAAACTGCTGGAATGGCCGCCTTACGCATCCGACCGAGTGCAATTGCCGCATGTGCGCGGATGTGCGGGTTCGAATTCCTCAGCAAACGTACGAGCGCTGGCACAGCAGGGGCCCCTTTTGGTCCCAAGTGGCTAATTTCCTCAATCGCGTTTTCCACCGTGTCATCATTATCCGAACCGAGTGCCGTGATCAGATCACTAATATCGGTGGCTGCGGATGTGGAGAGAGGAAGGCAAGTGATGGCAAACAAAATAGCCGCAAAAGCCGATTTCGACGTCATAGTGTGGACCCGCTACTTGAGGTTTTCAGTGATTTGACAGTTGCATCTAGGTCGGAATCCCTTTAATCTAGAGAGAAAGCGATTGGTTTGCAAATGAGACCCGGCAGCGTCAGCCAGTTGGTGTCTCGACACGAGAGTTTCCATCCCGCGAACTGCTCGTTTTTTGGGATTACGTTACGGTGAGCTATGTGAGAACGGGGACAATGATGATGCATAGACCGGTGTTATTCACCTTGGCAGGCACCGCATGGATGCTTCTGCCAATCGACGCTTCCGCACAGTGGTTTGGTGGTTTCGGAAACATGGGCTATCACGCCTCTACCGTCGCCGAGGGCGAAGGCAACGCGATCTCCGCGGTGACTCGCTCGAGGGGCCAGTATCAGCTTGATGTGTCGCAGGCAAGAATCAACAACGCCCAGGCCAACGCGATGGACATGCAGAATCGCAAGCAGCTCGCGACCGATTATTTTGAAACTCAAAATATCAATAAGCAGAACCGCTTTGGTGACTACGCGGAAAAGAAAAAACAGCACGAAAAGGATGCCCTGTTCCAATACGGATCCGAGGGCCGTCCCACTAGACTTACCAGCAGCGAACTCGATCCGGTAACCGGGCAAATCACCTGGCCGATTGCGTTAGAAGCTCCGGCTTTTGCTCAATTTACAAAACCGATCGATGAAGCATTCGTCAAACGGGCGGAAACTAAAAGTCGATTGAGTTATCAAACGTATCAGCAAGTGAATCGGGATTGCGATGGGATTGAAAAAGAACTTCGGGTGCAAATGAACGAGATGGGCACTAACGACTATGCAACCGCAAGAGGCTTCGTCCGACGACTGAAACGCGAAGTCCGGTACGCTGCCAGTTGACTCTGGTGCCAGCATTTTTCTTGCCCCTGCTCCAATCGCGCACAATCCCCCACGATCGCCGGCCGTTCTCCGGTTAACCAACGACAGAAACGGACTGATTATGCCAAACGGTAAAATCACAAAAATCGTTCACTTGAGCCTCCAGTCCAGCTTTTCAAACGATAGCAGCGGCCAGCCGAAAGGGTATGGGTTTGTTCAAACAGAAGAAGGGGGCGAGGATCTTTATTTTGCGGCAAAGGCAGTTTCTGGCTATTCATTCGATGATTTGCAGGTTGGCCAGGAGGTTGAGTTCGAAGAGGATCCCAAAATTCCGATGGCCAAAACTGTCACTCTCAGAGGTGTAATCCTCGAGCCACCGGCCCCGCAAAGTCATCTTGAGTAGCTTCTTTTTTTGGGAATTCATTGAGGATTGCTGCTTTTGCGGACGATGGTAAAGGGTGCCAGTCACGGATGATGGGCGTTTCCATTTACCCTCACCCCTGTCTGGTATTGCCGTGCGCAGCTTGAACTCTCCTCGCTTGACGGTCTATGACGAACCGCAGCGCGACTTGATTCCAACAGCATTCTCGCATTTTGCTGTATGCGAATCGCTTTGCAAAGCGTTTTCGCGGGCCACTGGAAGTGTTCTTACGTTTGAACCCTCGACGGCGCAATCGTCTCCCGTTGATGCCAGCTCACTTTGGTCTGCAACAGTCGGTTCCTCGCAAGATGCAGTACGCATGCAGTTGCTCGCGAAGGAAACCACATGCAACGCTGAACAATGTGCTGCCCATGTGGAACTTGCGGAAAAGCTGAGCGAGGTGCTCGACGAATATTTTAAAGCAAGAATCACGGCAGAACAGCTTGCGTCAGAGATTGGGGTAAAACAGCTGCAACCCTCTCGGAAGCGAATTGGAAACTTGGAGCAGGACTTGCAGCATGTATTGCAAACGATGGTTGAAACACTCGCTTGCACGGCGGCTGGAATGTATGTGCTTGATGACGCAACCAGCGTTCTGCAACTGCGTACAATGTGGGGACTCCCGATTGACTCTCTCATCGCTGAGCCCAGAAACCTGGAAACAGCCAGGGCTGATCTGGAAGCAATGCTGGGCCATGCAGTGGTGCTTTCGAATAAGCAAATGTTTGAACTCTGGCAGGTTCCGGAAATAGATTTTGAAGCTGCGGTGTGTGTCCCTCTGGCAACAGCGACAACCGTGCTGGGTACGGTGTGGATCTTCCACACACATCCACGTCCTTTTTCAGATCCGGAAGTGAATTTGATCGAGGTTCTCACGGGTCGATTGGCAATGGAATTGGAGTCGGCCGCATGGAAGATTGCAGAGCCGATTTCTGGCTGACTTGACGACTCTATGGCTGCCGACCTAGACTCATGTATCTCCAAAACATTTTCCTCGTTGATCGGGAGGAGCGGCTGTGGCGGAATTGGCAGACGCGCTAGGTTGAGGGCCTAGTGTCCGTTAAGGACGTGGTGGTTCGAATCCACTCAGCCGCACTGTTGTTAGTCTTGGGTTAACGCGTTTTAGGGCATTTCACGACGAGTAGCCGAGTACCCTCACTAGTGGTAATGGGTATTTTGCATATGTGAATGGGGCAAATATGCTTTTTAACTCGTGGGACTTCTGGGTCTTTTTCGCCCTAATCTATTCTCTCTATCTACTGCTTCCCTTTCTGCGATTTCAGAATGCGCTTCTCCTTGTTGCTAGTTACTATTTCTACGCTGCATGGGACTGGCGTTTTCTGTCGCTAATTGTCATTTCAACGATCGTGGATTACATCTGCGGACAGGGAATCGTCAACGCCAATCGCACTGGCGTTCGTCGAGCGTATTTGATTACAAGCCTCACATTCAATCTTGGCTTCTTGGGATTCTTCAAGTATTACGACTTTTTTGCAGAAAATCTCAGAGAGTTGTTGATTGCAATTGGTTTTATGCCGAGCAACCTCTGGCTGAATATTGTCTTACCGGTCGGGATTTCGTTTTATACGTTTCAAACGATGTCGTATACGATCGATATTTACCGCGGTCATCTGAAACCGACACGAAACCTTTTGAATTTTGCTCTGTTTGTTTCTTTTTTTCCGCAGTTAGTTGCGGGACCCATCGAGCGCGCAAAACATTTTCTCCCGCAGATAGAACGTCCTCGCAAACTCAATGCGGAACAATTATCGCAAGGTTCCTGGCTGATTTTTTGGGGCTTATTCAAAAAAATTGCAGTTGCAGATAATCTTGCGCCTATTGTTGACAGCATCTATGCGAATTCTGCCCATGCGATGGTTGCAGAGGTTTATTTAGGTACGCTGGCCTTCGCATTCCAAATTTATTGCGATTTCAGTGGATATTCCGATGTTGCAAGAGGTTTGGCTAAGCTCATGGGTTTTGATTTGATGCTTAATTTCAATCAACCTTATTTTGCATTGAATCCAAGTGATTTCTGGCGACGGTGGCATATCAGCCTTTCTACCTGGTTGCGTGACTATTTATACATCCCTCTCGGTGGAAACAGACGGGGAACGACTCGCACCTATATTAATCTAGCGATTACCATGTTCTTGGGCGGACTCTGGCATGGTGCATCCTGGAACTTTGTCTGGTGGGGTGTTTTTCACGGTTGCATTCTCATGCTCTATCACGGTGCAAGAGAAGAAAGCAGTCAATCTCTACTTAGTATGCGGGGTTTTCGAAATTGGTTCGTGATGTTTCAGTTAACCCTCTTCGGGTGGCTATTGTTCCGTAGTACTGGATTCCAGACGATCGATGGCGTCAAAACGTTGACCAGTTTTGAGCAAATGTACCAACTTCTTTTCTCATTCCAGAATGGTCTCGGTCTGAATCAATCATCACTCGACCTATTGTGGAGCATTCTCTTTTACACTTCTCCTCTGCTTGTGATAGATTGCTTCGAATACAAAACTGAAAACCACTTCTTTCTTCAGAAAAAAACACTGCTTATTAGGTCCTTTGCCTATGCTGTATTGGTTTCGTTTTGGATAATTTATGGTAGACAAGGTGGCAATGAATTCATTTACTTCCAGTTCTGAATCGCGTTTTGATCAAGCCAAAACCTTTATGGTATGGGTGTGGACTTGCCTGCCTATGCTCTTGGTCACTTTCGTATTTGCACTGGTTGTGGGTGAGATTTACATGCAGATAAATTTTCTTCCCAGTGTTTTTTATGAATTTGATTCAGAACTGGGATTTAAATTTGGTGCGGATCAAAAATCAATTGTGTGGCAGGGAAATTACTCAGTTCCGAGTCCACCGATCAGAATCAATTCGGAAGGTAACCGCGGGCCCGAAACCGATTGGTCAAAAAAGATCATGCTTGCTATTGGTAGTTCAGAAGTTCTGGGGCCTGGGATTGAAGATGATCAAACCTGGGCAGCTAATCTTGAACATAAACTTCGCGGGAATACTGCTAATGACGCGATTGAGGTTGTTAACGCGGGGACCGGAGGATATGGCCCTTTTCACCACCTTGTGACTCTCGATCGGATTCTAAAAGTACACGAAGTTGATACTGTCATTATTCGGGCGAGTGTAGGCGATTGTTATTTTGGTCCGCCAAAGAACGTAGCCCGTAAGAGCAGCCTACGTAAATTTCTTCGCGACCAGACTGTTTTCGTGCGATATTTAATTAACAAATTAAATGCACAGTTTCGCCTGATCAAGCGAGCCCTAATTCCTTTTCCGGTTCGCGAAAAAGTAAATACGGCACACACACGCACGCTGCAAATGGCAGAAAAAATGTGGTCGGAAAATGAATCTTACTGGATGCGATCTGTTGAGGCTGCAAGGCGAAAACGGGCAAATATAATATTCCTTGTGATCAATCCCACGGATTCGGCAGGAGAGACGTATCTCGCAGATCGGCTAAGCGAACTCTGCAAGATTCTAAACTATGGCACGGTCTTAGATTTGGGTTCCGAGCGATTCGGTTTGGACAATCTTAGCGAGAGAGAAAAGAAAAGAGTTTTTGAAAGGGAATTAACGCTGGGGTATGATCCTCACGCGAATCCAAAGCAGCATCAGATAATCGCAGAATCACTTGACGAATTTTTAATGGAGGATCAGGAGCGCTGAACCGGTTGGGAAATAATGAATCCGAACCGGTCGATCGTTGCATCAAGCCATCTTATGAATATAGCCGACTATTACGAATCCGGATTTAAATATAACGATTTTTTGAATCAGTATGCCTCGGAAGGTGACCGCGACCGATGGCAACAAGTTTATGAACAGACAAAGCTTAGTCCCGAGCAAGCAGGATTGCTCGGCAGTTTTGTTCGTGAAATGCATGTGCTGTGCCTGGCCGGGGCTTGGTGTGGCGATTGCGCTGAACAATGTCCGATCTTCGGCGTATTTGAAGCAGCGACGGAGGTGATTCATGTACGTTATGTGGATCGGGATGCCCATGCAGAACTGAAGGAAACACTTACAATCTGTGGAGGCGCGCGGGTGCCTCAAGTCGTCTTTTTTAGTGAGGATATGCAACAAGTAGGTCGTTATGGAGATCGAACCCTTGCGAAGTATCGTCGGATGGCGGCCTCACTCGAAGGGGCTGCCTGCAGTACGGGAATTCTGGGTGTAAACAATCAACACGCGGAAGTTGTTCAAGATTGGCTTGACGAGTTTGAGCGGATCCAACTTATCTTGAGAACGTCACCAAGATTGCGGACAAAGCATTCCGACTGAGGGGCGGATTCGCCAATGTGTGTGCTCTTGCTGCCGCCACGTCAGGGTGGCCAGAAGAAATATGGGTGGACTTAATAGTTCAGATCACCGCCGATCGTTTGCTGTAATCGATTTCCAGATAATCCATGCCGCTCGACGAGCGTTCTGTTGCAATGCGATCTCGCACTTCACTCCGTTGGATTGAAATGTGTGGGGGTGCAGAAACACCCAAGCGAATTCTGCTGCCTTGAACACCAAGGATAACAATTCGCGTCGTGTCGTCGATGACGATTTCCTCACTGACCCGTCGACTGAGAACCAACATGATTTGACTCCAGGATTGTTTAGTTGTAGGCAAGGAAATGCATCCTTGCTGGAAATAATGCGCCGGACCATTCATCCTTGAACGCAATATGCTAGTCGACACTCGTTAAGGAACGATGTGCATTGGGTTACTTGTTTGTTAAAAGCAAATAACCAATGAACTCTGAATAGAATATGCTTAAGCCGAAACACGCCTTGTGGCTGGTTAAGCAGGCCTGTCGCGCATGGCAGGCTGTGATGAGATCAGGAAATTATCTACTGCAGTCGGAATCGGGCGATCACCGCATTATGGTCCGAACCGGTCTGTGACGGGCCACCAGGCAGAATTTCATAAGACCCTTTTTCATACAATTTGGCCATTGCTGGCGATGCGAAAATGAAATCGATCATCGAGCGATACGGTTCCTTGTTGTAAGTGACCCGTTCTTTCTCCGGCACATCAGAAAAGAAAGAAGTCATTTCCTTTTTTCCACTACCGAGAATCGTTTGTAATGGCACGCTGTCGATCGTGTCATTAAAATCGCCGCATAGTAATACGTGTGCCTGAGGATCAGATTTCAAGATATCATCGAGCACACCTCTAACTGCTCGAGCTTCTCCGGTTCGAATGGCATCCGCCTTCTTTCCACCATACTGACTCTTGAAATGCACGGCCAAGACGTGCAGCGGGGGACCCTTTCCAGGAAAAATATGAGCATGCAAAAGATCTCGGCTGAAAGACATCTCTTTGCCATTGGTATCAGGAAAACGCAAATGGCGGTAACTGATGACCGGGCCGACCGGTAGGCGAGATAAGATTGCGACATCGATCCCGCGTCGATCGTTGCCCTCGGTTAATACGACATGCTGATAACCAAGATCCGCTAGCAATGCCCGGTTGAACAATTCCAAGTATCCTCGGTTTTCAACCTCCTGGAGTACAAGGATGTCTGCATCAACTTGGCGAATACTTTCCGCAAGTAAAATCAAATCTTTACGTAATTTGGTTCCCGTTTTTTCATCACCGTGGTAAGGATCATCCTGGTCGTCAAACAAATTCAACACATTTAACGATGCGACAGTAAGCGTATCACCCAGGGTTCGATCAACCGGTGCCCCTGCGGTTACCATTTCAGAAAGTGCCGCCTCATCACCAAGCACTTCGATAAACTCGGGACCTAGGATCCGAATATTGGGGTTACCGCGATATTTATAGAGCATCCCCCGAACCTTGATTTTCTTTCCCTTGTAGAGCGTTTCGGGAGGCTTAGGAAATTGCTCGACAATATGACGATCGATGAAACCAGTCAGGTCAGATCGCTGCCTGCCGAAATTTAAGAACCGATGCCCGCCGCTACTCTTTCCTGTATTCGCGACCTGCCCCACCAAAAATACCTCTTCACCCATATGATGCGGGGCATCCTCCCATTGGATGACAGGCAACAAGGCCTCCGAATCAATGCCTGCAGGAGATGGCACCTTCGCCTTCAGTTGGGGATTCGACTCCTTGTCGACTTGGGCAACCTGGACGGCCACTGCGTCTTCTGATGTGGCAGGTGGGGTATCGCAACCACTTGTTGCCAGAAGGCTGATGAGGAGCAAATAAAAAATGGTGCGATGCATAGATTTTTTCAAACTGTCACAACTTTTTTCTCACCGGAAAGGGGCCGATTCAGGACCGCACACTGAGAAATTGGTTGATTGTTAACGCTTCCTGTTTAATCGTCGCACTTCCTCTTTACGGAGCGATGAGTAGGCGACTCGGCGTTTCTAAATATCCCTTCACATCATTGAGAAACCGCGCTGCAGCTGCCCCATCGACCAATCGATGGTCGTAGGAGAGGCTGAGCGGCATCATTAAACGAATCTTAACTTCCCCATCTTTGACGACTGGCATTTCACGTGATCGTCCGATCAAGAGAATTGCAACCTCTGGAACATTAATCACAGGGGTCGAATAGGTACCGCCGATCGCACCCAAATTACTGATTGTGAACGTGCCTCCACGCATGTCGTCCATACTCAGTTTGCCGTCCCTCGCTTTTTCAGCGAAGTGTGTGATTTCCCGTGACAACTGCGGAATACCCAGGGCATCTGCACCACGGATTACCGGCACGACGAGTCCACGTTCGGTATCAACCGCGACCCCTACATTGACATACTGTTTGTAAATAATCTCGTTAACGTCCATGTCGAGTGAGGCATTGATTGCCGGGTGATGGCGAAGTGCTTGGGCAACACTGCGGACAACAAATGGCATCGTGGTCAACTTAATTCCGGCAGCCGCATAATCCTTTTTGCTAGACTGACGGATCTGCTCCAGTTCTGTGATGTCTGCATCGTCGAAGTTGGTGACATGCGGTGCGGTTGCCTTGGAGTGAACCATGTTTTTACCGATGGTCGCACGAATTTTTGGAATCCCGCTTCGGAGAGTGGGTCCATAGGCGTCTTCGCTCGCCTCACCTTCCGGTCCGGCGACAGTGGCAGGATGCGCCCCGGAGCTTGTACTGGAGGGCGCGGCATGTGTCGAAACAGTCGTTGTTCGGACAGCGCCTCGAATATCTTCCTGCGTGATACGGCCATCGGGTCCTGTGCCTCGGATGACCGCCAGGTCGACCCCGAGTTCCCGCGCATAACGACGAATTGCCGGACTCGCCGCCGAATGGTGCTGGGCATCCTCATTGCCGGACAATGTCGTCGCGGCCGTTTGAATTGCCTCGGCTGCAGGTGTCGGAGCCATCGGCATTGCCGGTGCGATAGGCGGCGCGGGTTCCTTGGCGACCGGGGTGACTGCCGAGGCTTCCTCAGTTGCAACTATGGTCTCTGTCGGCGGTGACACCGGTTCGGGTGTGACTGCTGGGGCAGGTGCCTGATCCGTCGCAGTCGCAGTTTCAGTCTGCTCGGCATCAGCATCGCTCCGGATCGCTTGCTCGACTTCGGGTGCTTGAGTTGGCGAACTCCCTGCCTCGGGGTCAAGCGTGATAAGCGAGGCACCGATCGCCACAGTTTCTCCGACTTGCACATGCACCGCCGCCACCCGCCCAGCCTGAGTTGATGGCACCGGTGCGACGGCCTTTTCCGTTTCCAGTTCGACAATATCCTGCTCTGCCGTGACGACATCACCGACGGCTACCAGCACATTAAGCACGTCTCCGGAATCGATGCCGTCGCCAAGATCATGAACTTTTACTTCAATAGACAGAGGTTAATCATTATAGATTTTGATGTGATTGAAATGGTGTCTGTTTGATTTCCAGTATAATCCGCATCGATCAGGCAAAATATGGATCAATCTTGTCGCGGTCGTAAGCAAAGCTTTTGATCGCATCATCCACGGTTTTACGAGGTATTTTGCCCTGAAGCGATAATTTATATAGAGTCGCAATGACAATGCTTTCGGCATCCACCTCAAAATGTCTCCGCAGCGACTCTCGCGTCTCGCTTCTGCCCATACCGTCGGTTCCCAAGGCGTAGAGTCCACCAGGAATCCAGGGGCTGATTTGCTCGCTCACAGCACGTACGTAGTCGGAGGACGAGATAAACGGACCCTCCAGACCTGAAACCAGGTCTTCTAGATAAGAAGTTTTCGCCTTTTTGGTGGGATGGAGTCGATTGAAACGCTCGGTCGCTTGGGCTTCACGCGCGAGTTCTGTGTAACTAGTAACGCTCCAGACAGTGCTAGAAATTCCGTAATTCTCTGCCAGCAATTGCTGTGCAGCTAAACTGCTGTTGAGAATCGCACCGCTACCAAGTAACTGGACATGATGCTCGGCACTATCTACTTCTTCTGTTTTAAGTTTATACATTCCCCGGATGATTCCCTCGGTGACCCGATCGGGATCTTCCATCGCAGGCATGACGTAGTTGTCGTTCTCACACGTGACATAGTAGATCACATCTTCGTTATCTTGATACATCCTCTTCATGCCATCCATCACAATGACTGCAATCTCATATGCGTATGCGGGGTCGTAGGAGCGTACCGTCGGAAATGCGATTGCATTGAGCAAGCTGTGTCCATCCTGGTGCTGAAGACCTTCTCCATTAAGCGTTGTTCGACCCGCCGTTCCGCCGATCATAAAGCCGCGAGCTCGCGCGTCCGCAGCACACCAGATGAGATCACCAATCCGCTGGAACCCGAACATCGAATAATAGATGAAGAAAGGGATCATCGGCTCACCAAGTGCGGAATAGGAGGTTCCCGCCGCAATGAAGGAAGCCATGCTGCCCGCTTCAGTGATTCCCTCCTCGAGGATTTGTCCGTCCTTTGCCTCTTTGTAATAAAGGAGTTGCTCGGAATCGACCGGCTCGTAAAGTTGCCCCGTATGGGCGTAGATACCACATTGCCGAAAGAGTCCTTCCATTCCAAAGGTCCGCGACTCGTCGGGAACAATTGGAACAATGCGCTTACCGACATGTTCCTCTCGAAGCAGTTTGCTCAGAAGCCGAACAAATGCCATGGTGGTTGACATCGGCTTCCCTTTGCTGCCCCCCAGGAATTCTTCGTAGCCTGCCAGAGTTGGCGTTTCCAGCTTCATCCGCTTCTGGCTTCGGGCGGGCAGGGATCCACCCAAAGCCTCGCGCCGCTCGCGCAGATATTGTAATTCCGGGCTATCCTCGGCCGGTTTATAAAAAGGCGCGCTGGAAACTTCATCGTCCGATATCGGGATACCGAAGCGACTCCGGAACTCTCGCAATTCTTCTTCGTTAAGTTTTTTCTGATTGTGCGAAATGTTACGACCTTCCCCCGCCTCGCCTAAGCCGTAGCCTTTGATCGTTTTTGCCAGGATAACGGTCGGCTTTCCGCGAAACTCGACTGCCGCCTTGTAAGCTGCATATACTTTTTCTGGATCGTGTCCGCCGCGTCGAAGTTTGACCAGACGCTCGTCCGAATAATTCTTGACCATTTCGAGCAATTCAGGATACTTGCCGAAAAAGTGTTCTCGAATATACGCGCCGCCGGCAACTTTATATTTCTGATATTCTCCGTCCACAACTTCCATCATCCGCTTTGCCAGTAGGCCCTGGTGATCTTTTTCAAAAAGCAGATCCCAGTCATCTCCCCACAAAACTTTGATAACGTTCCAACCCGCGCCCCGAAAAACCGCCTCGAGTTCTTGAATAATCTTGCCATTGCCGCGCACCGGGCCATCAAGTCGTTGCAGGTTGCAGTTAATCACGAAAGTGAGATTGTCGAGCTTCTCTCGCGCTGCAAGCCCAATCGCACCGAGCGTCTCCGGTTCATCACATTCACCATCCCCCAGGAACGCCCAGACACGATTTTCCGTCGTATCCTTGATCCCTCGATCGCGTAGGTATTGATTGAATCGTTCCTGATAAATCGCCATGATCGGCGCAAGGCCCATCGACACGGTCGGGTACTCCCAGAAGTCGGGCATCAACCATGGATGAGGATATGAGGACAGTCCGGGCACATCGCGGAGTTCGCGACGAAAATTAACGAGATTTTCCTCCGTCAGCCTACCTTCAAGAAAAGCCCTCGCGTAAATGCCCGGAGAGGCGTGCCCTTGAAAGTAGACCCGGTCGCCACGAAAATCGCCATAATCACCTCTTAAGAAATGATTTAAGGCAACCTCATAGAGTGTGGCACTCGATGCGAACGTCGAAATATGTCCACCGATCCCGGGCGATACCTGGTTGGCACGCGTGACCATTGCCATTGCGTTCCAACGAATGATGCTCTTGATGCGGCGCTCGATTTCGCGGTTCCCCGGATAGACGGGCTGCTTGTCGATCGGAATCGAATTCACGTATGGCGTGTTGGCCGTAAACGGTAAGTCGACCCCTTCCCGATGAGCCTGGTCTTCAAGCTTACTGAGCAAATAGCGGACCCGTTCCGGACCTTTCTGCTCAAGCACGTATCGCAGTGATTCGAGCCATTCGGCCGTTTCCGAAGGATCAACGTCTTGTCCGCTATTCGAAGTTTTCACATCCGTGGCCATTGCTCTAAATCCCGGGTGTCATGATGCCGCAAACAAGGAGTCATCTTTACCGGTTGTCTTTACCGGTGGATTGCAGGGTTCTCGGATAAGCCAACCCGCACCTTGGTTTCCCATGCCAAACGGCTTCAGCTATCCACATCATCTGTCTCTCAGGCGAGCCAAAACGTGCTTCCCATCTTACGTTGAAGTGGGGCCTAATCTCGCCAAGCAAAAAACCGTTAGCTATCTTATTTTCCCCAAGTTACGGCTAAACGTAAAGAGAGGTTTGCCGCATCTGGAGGCAGTTTTCGCCCCCTCCAGAAGGGTTTCACGCCCGTCGAATCCCTTTAACCGACAGGTTTTCTCTTGGGTCGATAGACTTCGGTTGCCAATCCTAGGTGAACCTCGGCAGCGAAGGCCAAGGTTTCACTGAGTGTGGGGTGAGGGTGAATCGACTCGGCCAAATCGCGAGCGGTCACTCCCATTTCGATCGCCACGACACCTTCGGCAATCAACTCACCGGCGCCACTGCCAACCAAACCGACACCGAGCAATCGCTCAGATTCTGGTTCGAATAAGAGTTTAGTCATGCCCGAGGTCGCCCCGACCGCTTGTGCTCTTCCGCTTGCTGCCCATGGATACTGAGCAACTTCGTAAGTGATTCCCTCTTGCTTTGCCTGCTCTTCAGTCAATCCGGCCCACGCAATCTCCGGGTCCGTGAACACAACGGCTGGACTGGCCAATTTATCGAATTCGGCCGGTTCACCGGCCATCGCTTCAACAGCGATCTTTCCTTGATGGGCCGCCTTGTGGGCTAGCATTGGTTCTCCTGCAACGTCACCGATCGCCATAATTTTCGGATCCGCAGTTTGTTGCCGAAGATCAGTAAGCACAAAACCTCGCGCATCGATTTGTACGCCAGTGTTTTCTAATCCCAGGTTATTGCTGTTTGGTCTTCGGCCAACCGATACCAAGACGCGATCAAATTTTTCCGTCGCTGCCAACTCACCCGCCATCACGACTTCAATCTGATCTCCAAGGTCGATCAGGGCGGTCACCTCAGTGCGAAGATGAATATTTTCAAACGAATTTTCTAGACGTTTCTGCAGCGGTTTTACGAGATCTCGGTCAGCACCCATCAACAATTGGTCGGTCAATTCAACGACCGACACCTTCGTACCGAGTTCGGCATAGACAGTGCCCAGTTCCAGGCCGATGTAACCACCGCCGACGACCAATAATTTTTCAGGGATATCGGTCAACGCCAAGGCGGCAGTTGAATCCATGACCCGAGGATTGTCGATTCGAAAGACAGACGGCATTGCGGGGGAAGAACCGGTTGCCAAGATGACGCGATCGAACGAGAGTAAATCACCTTCTTTATAAGTCTCAGGGTCACCACCACTGAGACGTAGCGAGTCAGAATTTTCAAATACTCCCTCTGCCTGTATGACGCGCACTTTCCGTTTTTTTGCCAATTGTGCCAGGCCACCAGTCAGTGTCTGGATGACTTTTTCTTTGCGGGCCCGCATTTTTTCAACATCAATCTCAGCCGCCCCCATGGATACACCCCACTCGGTCATTTCGCGACTTTCGCTAATCACCTTAGCGACGTGAAGCAAGGCCTTGGAAGGGATACATCCTCGCAACAGACAGACGCCACCCCGTTTTCCTTCCCGGTCCACTATGGTGACTTCAAAGCCAAGATCCGCTGCCATGAAGGCAGCGGCGTAACCACCGGGACCACCACCGAGTACGACCAATTGTGAATGCATCAAACGTAATTCCTTTTCATCTGCCAAGTTTATATTTCTGCGGAGCTACCCCGGAACATATTATTTTCCCGGTCTCACCAACGATTGCAACCACCGGAAGCCCGTGCCGCACCAACGGGATTGGTTCGGTGCCAATTGCCGCAAGATCCGCTTGTTGTTCAAGTTGAATCTACGTGCAGAACACGATTCTACCGCGGTGTTGAAATTTTTCATACTTCCGCATCAGATCTCAGATCACAATGGCGGCGAGGGCGGCGCGCGAGGCAGCTAGGATAACACCCGATACTTTGCATGCTGGATGCCTTTGAGCACCCCCCGTCCCATCGGCTCTCCCTGCTAAAGACGTATGAATTGTGCTATTCTCTACGGTTCCTGCTTTGACAATTGTGCACGTGCAACCGCTGCGTCACATCAATCAAATCAACGGTGGTGGCGTGACCGATGACGGTCTTGTAACTGGATTTTGGGCGGCGCCGTAAAACTCTTCGATCCGGACACCCTGCTCCCGAATTTAAATTGAAAACAAGCTGAATTGAGGCGGAGAATATCGATGATTCCTTACAGTGATCCAACGAAACGGATTCCGATTGCAGCCAAACGGAAACGGGTCTGGTTAGTTGCTAACGGTGATTTACGACTCTCAGCCAATCAGAATTGCTGGGCCGCGCAAGAAGCGATGGAACATGCACTGGCTGAAAGTGTTGGAGCCGCGGGCTATGAATTGGTTCGAGCGCATCCCTATAAGAAAAAAGAAAAGCATGGATTTATCGAGTCACAGAAGGAAGGGATGGAAGTTTTTTCAAAAATTGATCCCGATGTCAAACTGGTTGTGGCAGAAGCGGTATGGCAATATTCTCACCATCTGCTACACGGACTCATATCGCATCGCGGGCCGGTTTTGACGGTCGCAAATTGGTCGGGCACATGGCCGGGTCTGGTCGGAATGCTTAATCTCAATGGATCCCTGACCAAGGCCGGAGTTGCATACTCTACTCTGTGGGCTGAGGATTTTTCGGAAAAACGATTTTGTGCGATGCTGCAGAAGTGGCTCGAGCAGGGTTCGTTACGCCATCGCACGACGCATGTCCGGTCCTTAAGTCGAGTCAAAGTACCTTCCAGTCCCAAGAAAGTTGGTGAAAAACTGGCAGCAGATCTTCTTCGCAATAAAGCGATCATGGGAGTTTTTGATGAAGGTTGCATGGGAATGTTCAACGCAATCATTCCTGACCATCTGCTCAATAGAACCGGAGTATACAAAGAGCGTTTGAGTCAATCGGCCCTCTATTATGAGTCGACCCAGGTACGGCAAAGCGAGGCCCTGGCCGTACGTCGCTGGATGGATCGTAAGGGCATACGATTTCTTACCGGACCGCGACACAAAGATCATCTAACCGACCAGCAGATTCTTGATCAATGTCGGATGTATATTGCTGCAGTACGGATTGCTGACGATTTCGGCTGCCACACCATCGGTATTCAGTATCAGCAAGGACTGAAGGACTTAATGCCGGCAAGTGACCTGGTCGAGGGTACTCTCAATAATCGGGACCGACCTCCCGTAAAAAGTCGCGATGGCAAGCGGGTACTCTATGCCGGGGAACCGTTGCCCCATTTCAATGAGGTTGATGAATGCGCCGGGCTCGACGCTCTGATGACCTATCGCGTCCATACGGCACTCGGTCAGCCAGTCGAAAATACGTTGCACGACCTGCGATGGGGCGATTGGGATCAGAGTGGTACGGTGGATGATTATGTTTGGGTGTTTGAAATCAGTGGCAGTGTACCTCCTGCCCACTTCACGGGGGGATGGAAGGGCGCCACGAGTGAAAGACAGCCGGCGATGTTTTTCCCGAGTGGTGGGGGCACGATCAAAGGAATTTCCAAGCCGGGCGAGATCGTCTGGTCGCGTGTCTTCGTGGAGAATGATCGTCTCAAGATGGACTTGGGACGAGCGAAAGTTGTGAAATTGCCACTGGAAGAGACAGAGCGACGGTGGAACGCCACGACATCACAATGGCCGATTATGCACGCGGTCACCTATGGAGTGACGCGTGACCAGATGATGGCCAGGCATAAAAGCAATCATATTCAAGTGGCCTACGCTCGCACCGCTGCCGATGCCGATAAGGCGATGTTTGCAAAGGCATCAATGGCCGCCGGCCTGGGACTTGAGGTGGCACTTTGCGGTACACGCAAAAGTGGCAAGCCCTGGTAGGTTTGTTGGTGAGCAGGAAAATCGACGCATGACCGACCAGCATTACTCTTGGATTACGGCACTGGTTCTGGTCATCGACTTGGTGATTCGTGGCGGACTTTCCATTCGCGTCATCATGCGTCGTCGTCCGGTAGGCGTCACGATGGCTTGGCTCTCGGTCGTCTTGGTATTTCCCTTTCTCGGTGCCATTCTCTATCTGCTTTTCGGGGAGCTTCGACTAGGAAATCGTCGGGCCGAATGGGCGACACGAATCCACGGGCCGTTTGTTGACTGGATCAAAGATCAGCATGATCACTACAAAGTGGATTGGAACGACCAGGCTGCTATCAGCGAACCCTTATCGCGACTCGCCGAAACTGCCGTCCAGATTCCCGCGGTTCCTGATAATGATCTCCAGCTAATTGATAATTGGAATGCCGTTTTTGATTCCCTGATCGCAGATATCGATGCGGCGGAGCGAACCGTTCATCTGTGCTTTTATATTTGGAGTAACGGTGGCCGGGCCGATGAGGTGGTGGAGGCTCTTCTGCGCGCAAAAGCGCGGGGTGTGATCTCCCGCGTTCTAGTGGATGCAGTGGGGAGTAAAAAATTTCTGAAAAGCGATCAGGTGAAGCGACTCCGCGAGGCGGGTGTCATGTTACAGGCCGCGTTGCCAGCGGGCATCGTGCGGATGTTATTCGTGCGATTTGATCTGAGAATGCACCGCAAAATCGTGGTGATTGACGGGAAGATCGCCTACACCGGAAGTTTAAATATGATCGATCCGCGATATTTCAAACAAGATGCTGGTGTTGGGCAGTGGATTGATGCGATGGTTCGTGTCCGCGGCCCTGTCGTAGAGGGTCTGGCAATCACGTTTCTGGAGGACTGGGAGTTGGACGCTGCTGAGGGAGTGGAGGTGCTTCAGGAACAGGGGGATGTGCACCACGTTCCGCCAGCGGGGGATTGGATTACCCAGGTCATACCCTCCGGGCCCGCGATCCGAAGCGATGCGATTCAGGATATTTTATTGATGGCCATCTATGCGGCACGTCGGGAGTTGATCCTGACAACTCCTTATTTTGTTCCGGATGAATTACTGTTGACCGCGTTGATCTCGGCCGCCCGACGAGGTGTTGAGGTGACGCTCATTGTTCCATCAAGGGTCGACAGTGTATTGGTCCGTTTTGCAAGCCAAGCATTTAAAGGAGATCTCTCGGATGCGGGAATCCGAGTCATGGAGTTTGAAGGCGGCCTGCTGCACACCAAGTCGATTTCGATTGATCGCAATGTCAGCCTATTCGGTTCGCTAAATCTCGACCCCAGAAGCTTGCACTTAAACTTTGAGATCACACTTGCCGTCTATGATCCGGTATTTACCGAGAAACTACGAACGCTTCAGCATGGCTATTTGCAGCACGCGCATCCGTTGCACCGAAAAAGTTGGGAGTCGCGCTCAAAGTTGATCCGTTTTACAGAGAATGCGGCGAGGCTTCTGGGGCCACTACTTTGAGCCCAAGATAGCCTGAATTGCTAGTCGTGCATCTCGACGATCCCCACTCGAAGATCCATCACGTTGGTATGCGTCGGCCCGGTCCGGAGTAGGCCATCGCAGGCATCAAAAAAAGAATAGGCGTCATACCGCTGCAGGAATTGCTCGGGATCCAAATTGTTAAGTTGCGATCTTACCAACAGTGCTGCGTCGGCAACGGCACCTGCAGCGTCGGTCGGCCCATCTTCGCCATCGGTGCCCCCGGAGAGAATGGTCATGCCATCACTTCCGTTTGCCGCCATTTCTACAATGGCCGCCAGCACAAATTGTTGGTTGCGTCCCCCCTTGCCCGGATTGGGTCCGAGGTCGACGACCGGTTCACCGCCGCTTAGGACGCAATATCGATCGCCGGTTCCCGTCTTCGTTTGCCGAATTTGGCGGCATCGCTCCACAAACCGGCGCCCCTCCACAGAGGCTTCTCCCTGATGGTCGCTGCCTAGCGCGATGACTTGGTAATTCAATTGCCTTGCTTTTTCAGCAGCGGCAGCAATCGCGACAGCATTGTTACCGATAATCTGGTGGACAATCGATTTGGGCGGGCGTGCGAGATTCTCGACGATCGTGGTTTGCTGTTTGAGAAACTCAATCACCGCTGTCGGTACAAGATCGGTGCCGACCCGCTCGAGAACGTGCAACGCTTCACGCGCCGAATTTTTGAGGGAATTTGCATTTTCGGGTACGACCGTAGGGCCCGATGCGATGATCGGAAGCGGATCACCCACGACATCCGATACGATCAGGCTCCATAAGTTGTCCGCGCTGCACGCATGGGCCAGTCCCCCGCCTTTAATCGCTGAAAGCGCGGTGCGTACCGTGTTGAGCTCGCTGATTGTTACTCCACTTTGCATCAGCAGCCGCGTTACGGCAAGCAATTCGGCAAGTGTGATCGGTGGTCGTGGGGCCGGCATAAGGGCGCTTCCACCGCCGGTGAGTAGGGTCAGGCAAAGGTCGGTTGCTTCCAGTTCACTCACCAGAGAAAGCATTTTCTCGCTTCCGAACACCCCCTCGACGGTCGGCTCATTAACTCCCGCCGGCCGTGCCGCGTGGAGATGAAGCTTTTGCGTATCGGTAAGACAATCTGCAGGAACGTTTATCCACCCTGAAACCTTTTCCTCGACAAGCTTTGACCCTAAGACCTTCTCGACGGCCGTCGCCATATGTGCCGCGCCTTTCCCTCCACCCACAACCGCAATCTGTCTGCATTGCGTTAAGTCGATCGAGTAGTCACCCAGCGAGAGATGGTTGCCCTCACGGTGGAGTGCTTTTGTAACGAGACGATCCGCACGCACCGCTTCGATTCCTGCATGCCAAATCGTATTTGCGTCGGACGCAGCGGCCGTTTCAAAATTCAAGGCATTGCTCCCTTACACTAACCAGACGACCTGATAGGCATTGAGTGTGCAAGTTGATCCGTGAATTCTGTCACCGGTTAATAGGTCAATCCGCTCACTGGGGGCAGATGGGAGTGGAAGAACAATCTGCTGATTGCTGAAGTTTGCGAGTACGGTCACTTTCTGCTCGCCATCACAACTTGCCCGCTCAAATGCAATCAATCGTGAATCTGAGATAGAAAGCATCGTCTGTGCCGCTTCCGGATGAAACGCCTTTTGACGACAGCGCAAAGAGAGTAATTTTTGATAGCCCTCGAAGATAAGACGCTGTTTGGAATTGTTCCCAGCAAGCTGTTCTCGCAGTTGAGACGAAGAAAATTTTTGTCGGTTGATGGAACGGTTTTCACCTGTCTCAAGCACTCCGTCGAGATCATTTTCCGAGCCGATGAGACTATGGAAATAGACCCCGGGAATACCGCGGAGCGAGAGCATAATGGCCTGGGATGCCAGGAACTTGCGCACATGCAACTCCTCGGAATCATCGTCCGTTTCGGCAAGGGCCGAGAAATAGGTGATGTTTAATTCGTAGGGACTTTGGCTGCCGTCTGGTTTTTCTCGCCAATTTACCTTGCCTCCTAACTCGAGCACACGGTTTGCCAAGGCGTCGATCCGTTCGGGCGGCACAATACCTTCAAGGGGTCGCACTCCGATTCCATCGTGAGACGCCGTAAAGTTGAAGAATGTCATTCCCGTTTCCGGATATTCAAGATCCTCGAGCCACCGCTGTAAAAGCGATGCATCCTTTCTTAAATAGGCATCAAGGAGCAGTGGCGCTAGACTGAACTGATAAACGGCTCTAGCCTCATCGCCCCGACCGAAGTAACTAATGTTTTCTTGATGTGGCACATTGGTTTCGGTGAGGAGGATAGTTTCTGGCGCGATGGCATCAAGGATCGTCCGCATCAACTTGACGACTTCATGGGTTTGCGGGAGATGCATGCAGGTTGTACCAATCTCTTTCCAGAGAAAACCAATAGCATCAAGTCGAATAATTTTTGCACCGTTTTCAACATAAAGGAGAAGGATGTCTAGCATCTCTATCAGCAGGGATGGAGAGGCAAAATTGAGATCCATCTGATCGCTACTGAAGGTACTCCAGACATGTCGCTCGCCCCGATTCGTTTGGACGGAAGTCAAAAGCGGTGAAGTTCGCGGTCGGGTCACGTCCGAGAGGTCGATATCCGGATCCACCTCAATAAAAAAATCGGCAAATGGCTGCTCACCGTTGAGGTAGCCGGCGAACCAACTGCTCTCTCGCGAACAATGATTGAGTACGAAGTCGAGAGCCAGATCAAACTTTTGACCCAAGTGCTTTACATCCTGCCAGTCTCCCAGTGGTGAACGGATTGCACGGTAATCGATGACTGAGAAACCATCGTCCGAGGAGTAGGGGAAAATGGGAAGCAAGTGAACTGTGTTGATGGAACGATCAAGTTGATGTTCCACTAGAAAATTTCGCAAACTGCGTAGCGAAGGAACCCCCTCATCACGGATTTGATCTCCATAGGTGATCAACACGATGGTCGATTCATCCCAAAGTGCTTTATCCTTCCCTGCTGCCTGATGTTTAGCGAGTATCGGTTGATAGGTGGCAATCAACTGTTCGATTTTTACAACAATCTCAGCGGCCGCATCGCCATACAAGAGCGAGAGGTGCTGTTCCAACTTAGCGCCAACCGATGCAGAAATAGACATCGCGCGGTCCTTTCTCCGAATGCCATCAGCATTCGATGTTGCGCTAACCGATGTTTCGTTCCAGCGGTTCCGCCAGAGCCCGCAACGATTCCAGTAAGCGATCGAACTCCTCAAAGTCGAGCGTTTGCGCCCCATCACTCATCGCGGTCGAGGGATCGGGGTGGACCTCAACCATTAATCCATCGGCCCCGGCGGCCAGTCCGGCAAGCGCCATGGCCGGCACGTAATTCCGATGTCCCGTTCCATGACTCGGATCAACCAAGATCGGCAGATGCGAATTTTCCTTTGCGGGAGGCACAACGGACAAGTCCAACGTATTGCGTGTGTGGTCTGTAAATGTTCTTACTCCGCGCTCGCATAGGATGACATTCTTATTCCCGCCAGCAAGTAAATATTCGGCCGCCATCAGCCATTCATCTAGCGTGGCTGACATGCCTCGCTTCAGTAGTACTGGTCGTTTGCAGCTTGCAACCTTTTTGAGCAGGGAGAAATTTTGCATGTTTCGTGTGCCGATTTGAATGATGTCTGCCGATGCTGCAACGGCTTCTACCTGCTCGGTATCCATGACTTCGGTCACGATGCGGATGCCCGTTTTTTCTCGGGCCCGTTCCAGAATCGCTAAGCCTTCTTGCTCCATGCCTTGAAAACTATAGGGGCTCGTTCTTGGCTTGAATGCTCCTGCACGCAGCAAGGTCACGCCTCGGCTCATGAGATATTCAGCCACCTGCAGCACGTTCGCTTCGCTTTCCACACTGCAAGGACCGGCAATTACCGTAAAGGAGGGATCGCCGAAACGCGCGGTTCCGACCTCCACAATCGTGTCCTCAGGATGCATTTCCCGGCTAGCCAATTTGTAAGGCCGCGTCACACGAATAAGCTCTCGCACGCCCGGTAGAACCTCCAGGCTGCGTGGGTCGACCGATGAGGAATTACCCGTAATACCGATTGCTGTACGCGTTGGACCCGGCATCGGATGCGCGGTAAGCCCCATTTTTTCAACAGTGGCAACGACTTGCGCAACCTCTTCATCGGTTGCCTGATGTTGCATAACCACGAGCATCGCAAGCACTCCCTACCTGACGGATTTCATTTGTCGGTCAATCATCGTCGTCCCAGTCCTCATCGTCATCATCATCCCAGGTATCTTCGTCTTCTTCCCAATCCTCATCCTCTTCTTCTAGTTCTTCATCGTCTTCAACTTCTTCCCACTCATCATCATTGAATCCGTCATCGTCGTCCGACTCATCCTCATCATCTTCTTCATCATCGTAGTCATCGTCGTCGTAGTCATCGTCCTCGTACTCTTCATCATCGTTTTCGAGTTCGTCGTCGAATTCTTCTTCCATGTTCGCTACCGGAATCTGCTCGCTTGGTTGCCCCTCATCTTCTTGTTTCGACACGTCTGTCGCATCACACACGCTCACCGATTTATCCTCCTCGATCAGTAGTTCATCATCTGCCGTTTCCCCAGTTGTTCGCAGCATAGACGCCCGCGGAAGTTCGTCAAGACTGCGAAGCCCGAAGACTTCTAAAAAGTTCTTAGTGGTGCCGTATAGGAAGGGACGTCCCAGTTCATCAGCGCGACCAGAAATTCGGACCATCCCACGTTCCATCAGTTGCCGAAGAATCTCTCCGCACTGCACTCCGCGAACTTTTTCGATCTCGGTCCGCATGACAGGCTGACGATATGCGACCACTGCAAGAGTTTCCATAGCCGGCCCTGATAGCCGAATCTCTCGGGGCACCGAAACCATTTTTCGAATCCAAGGCGCAAAGATTTTCTGTGTGCGAAGTTGATATCCTCCGGCGACCTCTTCAACCCGGAAAGCTCGATCGCGTTGTTCGTAATTTGCGTTGAGTTCTTTAATAAGAGTGCGTGCTGCTGTTCCATCGCTTAAACGTACAAGCTGCGCTAACTTTCGACTCGGAAGCGGTTGAGAAGCAAGAAAAAGAACAGCCTCCAGGTGAGATAAATCGTCAGGATGCGTCGCGGTCGCTTCGCCTGTCGTCTGGGCCGGATTCAAGGCGATTGGTCGCCGAGGGTTCCCCTGCTTGCATGTTCGCTGTGTGAGTGTGCCGGTAAAGCGTAAGGAGGCGCTACCGAGGCGAACACCCAGATTGTTAAACGTACGAGAAAGCACCATGCAGCCCAACAATATTTTTCCGGAAAAACGATTTCCGATGCATCGATTTACGAACCACAGATGCACCACTTTGCAGCACGCTCAATGTAATGAGATGCGCAGGCTGAAGTCCATGCGAAAATAGCTCGAAATTCACTGCGGTTTCTGTTTTTGACAGGTCGTAACACAAACCCCCTGCCAAAAAACAGATCGAAGAAATCGTCGAGACGGTCAGGGGCGATAGAACGCTGATGACCCTACTGTGGAAAAGGCGAAATTACTTCTTGCGATGCCTTATTTTTGCTCGCATCCGCCGCTTTTTGCGACCAATTTTTCGTCGTCCTTTTCCCGACTTTTTTGTACCCAAAATATTCGTCCCCAGAACAGATTTATCATACTCAGAGAAATTACTTCCACTTTCATCATCCTACCATGCCGCAGATCGCACAATCAAGGAGCCAGCGGCGGACTCTGCGGAATCGATTCCAGCCGGTGATTGCTATTTTACGCGGCTCGATTACGGTTGATTCAACGCCGGGGCCGCTACGCACCCGATTTCCAGTCGATTCCCGAAGCGGACGCTAGGGCCAACTGTAGGGCTTGAGTGCCGCTTCGGCCGTGCCCCTGTGCGACCAACGCCAAGTAGAGTTGCTCTGCTAACGCCAGTCCGGGAAGTGATAGCTTCATGCGGCGTGCTTCCTGGAGAGCAATTCCCATATCTTTCACAAAGTGCTCGACAAAAAATCCGGGTTCAAAATCGCTCTGCAAAATCCGAGGTGCAAGATGTGTGAGTGACCAGCTACCTGCCGCACCGGAGGCAACCGATTCGAGTACCGTTTGCAAATCAAGGCCCGCGCGATAGGCATATAATAATGCTTCGCAAACGCCCACCATTCCACTGGCGATCAGCGTCTGATTGACCATTTTCGTGTGCTGGCCCATTCCCGGACTTCCCTGATGAACAATGGTTGAGCCCAGGATTCGCAGGAGCGAATCTAAATCTTCACATACCTTTGGTTCGCCCCCAAGCATGATGGAGAGTGTGCCTTCCCGCGCACCCACATCGCCACCCGAGACAGGTGCATCGACACAAGATAATCCTCGCTGCTCTCCCTCGCGGGCAATCTGCATGGCCAGCGAGGGTTCACTGGTAGTCATGTCAATTAAAATAGTGCCCGATTTTGCCGACGCAATTAAACCATTCTTTCCTAGGTAAACCGACCGTACATCCTCGGGGTATCCAAGCATCGTGAAAACCACATCTGAGGCAGCGACCACATCAACCGGACTATCAGCCCAATTCGCCCCCTGGTTGCATATGTCCTTTGCCTTCGTTGCCGTGCGGGTAAAGACAGTCATGCGATAGCCGGCTGCACAGAGGTGCTGGCACATGCTCCGCCCCATCACGCCGAGGCCAATCCATCCGATGCGGGTATCCGCGGGGGAGATTTTCATTTACCAACGATCTTCCGGACGGGAAAAAATCTGACTCAGAAGAAACGCCTGTCGTAACGTCGTCGGGTCACTGATCATGGCCTGCCATGGATTCACATCGGTCGCTCCACTGTCGGGAAGATCAATAATACCGACGTCTTGCACTCCACCGGTATTCATCGGTGGAGGTGCAGGGATATTTCCAGGCAAGGTTGTCAACGGTTGTGGACCGTCAGTTTGGCGTTTCTGTTTTGCAATCGTGGAACCGATCGATTGCCCCGCAGGAGTAACTTTCTTTTTCCTCGAGCTTTCTTGACGCTGCACACTGCGGTCTGATCGGTTACCGCCGGTACGCGTTAGCGGTTCCCTCGGCGGTGCCTTGGTTGTGCTCTCGGGAGTGGGCCGGGTTACCTCGGCCGTGACGACAGAATCGGCAGGGCGGGGAAGTTGTTCCCGCGGACGTGCCGGCTCTCGTTTTTGTCCCAAAAATCGTTCGATTTCCTTTGCCAATGCATCCTCTTCAGGTGAAGGCGGAATTTTCTGCGGAGGAAACTGCTGCGGCGGTGCGGCCTGCCCCCTGCGGGCCTTATTGATGCCCGCGATGACCTGGCTGATCACCCAGAAGATCACAAACAGCACCGGAACGATCGCACCGAGTATATCCTGGATGTCTGCCAATAATGGGGCCATGAGTACACCTGGCTGGGTTTGCCGACCTTAATCTGAGTACGCTTTGAGTACGCGTAGTGTAAAACATATCGGTCGCGAGGAAAAGCGATTCGCGGTACTGCAGATGGAACGTGTTACAACGAATTGCCGATCGCTCGTGCCCCCAGAAAAATATGAAAGCGATATAATCGGACGAGTCTGATCGGTCGTTTACCAATCGATCCTTTAAAGATCCATCAAAAATCAATCATGAATACTCTCAGATTGCGAATCAGCATGCGCGCTTCATGGGTCATCGGTCGCAAGCGGATTGAACTTTGCATGCGATGGCTTTGGATTACCTTGTTCAGTTTATGGTTTTGCCTGAGCTTCTATGGTCCGGCGGCTGCAGATGCAGCCGCTCCGGCGGTGGACATTGAAGTGATCAACGAAGGGAACCGCTCTATTCTTGCGCCTCAGGAATGGGCCGAGGTTCTGGGCAAAGCAGGGTTCAGTCGTGTTTCTATTCGCAGTAAGCGGTTGGGCGATGCGCCCGGCGTAGAAAATATCGGAACTGCTAAATTTCCGCGCTATCGCGTGATCGCATTTTTACGCAACGACCGGATCGTCTTTCCGTCCGGCGATCAATTCAATCAACGTGAATTTCGAAAGATCAAGGAATGGTTGCGTAATCTGCAACAGGGGGGCGATGGTACCGGTGACAATACGCAGGGTCCCTTCGGTTTGTCCGCAGCACAATTGGATCGCGCTCGCCAGCAGATGTCCGCCCAGGTAAATATTGCGACGGACGGAATGGAACGAGCCGAATTAATCGATCGATTACTTGCTGAACAGCGTCTGCCTCTAGCGATTGATAAACGTCAGCGGGAGAAAATCGTGCGATCTGTCACCTCTTCCGAGAATCTCGAGGGGCTGGCCACAGGTACGGCACTGGCCGCGTTATTGCGACCCCTTGGCTTGGGACTTTATCCATTAGATGGGGCTGATCGTTGGCGGGTGATCGAAAAAACAAATAAGAGCCAAGTCTGGCCCGTAGGCTGGGATTCTGATCAATCGGCTGCCCGGACTATGCCGGTGCTCGGTAAGCAAGTTGAGACACAGAAAGTCACGTTGCCACTCCGCGATGCGATGCTCCAACTTGCGGCCCGCATGGGGGTCCCTATCCTGCTCGATGATCGGGAATTGGCGAGGGCAGGCGTGAAAGCCAATGCAAACGTCACAATGCGAGCAGGACGATTTATACACTCGGCAGTCCTGCGACAGCTTTTGCGGCAACATCAACTCACTTTTGCGGTGCGGTTGGATGATGCAGCGCAACCTTTTCTGTGGGTTTCCACCTTGGCCAGCCTGCAACCAGATAAGCCCTAGGCAGGTACTACGGAGGGAGCGATCCGAGCTAGATGTTCCTTGAGAAAAGCCTCCAAATCACCATGTTCCGGATCGCTATTCTGGAAGCCTTTGAGATCACGGAACGCGAATTTGAAGGTGTCCAGCGAACCCGCACTCAGCGAGCGACTGTTGCCCAGTCGCGCAATGCGGCCCAGGGTGAATTGGCCGTGCGGTCCGGAAATTGACAACTCGAGGGCTTGCGATCGCTTGGTATGCAGCGTAGCCCAGGGCTCTTTTTGTCCCGGCACAACCAGATGCACCACCTGCTGATTGGTCCAGATGAAATCTCCCTCTGGGGCGACCTTTTCGAGCAAGCGATGCAGTTTTTCCAAAAGCGAGGCGGGCCACTCGCGCTTTTTTCCCAGAGGAAAGCCTTTGGAGGCATAATGCCATTTTTCACCCAGCACCTTCCAGGGCATCACATCCTCGGGATGCTGTTCTTTTTTATCGGTGATCTTTTTAAATCCGGCGATAGCCTGATCGAGCATTTCCCAAAACGCCGGATGGTCGATCTCCCGCATTGTTGAAACTTGGAGTTCAATCTCCTGCCATGGTCCGCGAAGATTTTTGCATCGCACGCGGGGATCGGTCCCGTATATCGGCAGATCGTGCATATCATTAAGGGGTGTCATGCCGACCCGCTCGACGAGAGTGGCGTGCTGAAACGTCCGCGAAGCAGTCCGGAATTTGAGTTTGACCAACCAAGGTTCTCCTGTGAGTGCATGAAAAAACCAGCCATGCGTTTTTTTGGTTGCCGCAATTTCCACCACGCTTCGGTTATTCCAGTCCGTATCACGAAAGCCCCCTGCCCTTTCAATGTATTCCACAATCCGCTCGACAACGGCACCATCCCAATTGCATGTTTCTCCACTTCGAGAGACACGGGTTTTGGTATGCCAACGATGGCCATCGATTTCCCAGGGCATCTTCTGGCTATTCCCAATGTCTGTGATGTCGATATCACCGAATTTTTCTTTGGTGTCGGCTGCAAAATTATGCACCTTCCGTTTTTTGTAAGGTCCCGCATCAAGCACCTCAGCAAGGACTTCACCGGTATGGCTCCGCGGGAGTCGTTTGCTGCTCAACGCCTTCTTCCCATAAAGTGCAACCTGTTCCGGCGTGCCCCAGGTCACCACCTCGCCTCCGTCACTACCTGCTTCCGGACCCAGGTCAATCACCCAGTCAGCCGATTTGATGACATCAAGGTTATGCTCAATCACCACCACCGAATTGCCCAGGTCGACCAGACGATGTAGCACATCCAATAGTTTGCGCAAGTCTTCAAAATGGAGACCAGTTGTTGGTTCATCGAGGAGATAGAGTGTTTGACCCGTGTCTGGGCGGGAGAGTTCGGCAGCTAACTTTACCCGTTGGGCCTCACCACCCGAGAGCGTCGGTGCCGCCTGTCCGAGTTGAAGGTATCCGAGACCCACATCGCACAGGGTGTTAAGAATACGTCGGATCTTGGGAATTTTGTCGAATAACTGCAGCGCATCTTCGCATGGCATTTCCAATACATCGGCAATATTACGACCGTGATATTCTACGCTCAGCGTTTCGGGGTTGTATCGTTTTCCGTGACAGGTATCACATTCAACCCAGATGTCGGGAAGAAAGTGCATTTCGACAGCCAATTGACCATTGCCATCGCAATCGTCACAGCGTCCACCCGCAGCGTTGAAACTGAATCGTCTCGGGGTGTAACCCCGCACCTTCGCCTCGGGAAGTTGCGCGAAGAGGGTGCGAATCAGATCAAACAACCCGGTGTAGGTTGCCGGATTCGAAGTCGGTGAGTTCCCCAGCGGTCGCTGATCGACCCGGATAACTTTGTTGATGTACTGGATGCCGCGAATTTCATCGTGCGGGGCGGGGCTTGTCTGCGCTCGGTGGAGTCGCCTCGCAAGTGCACTATAGAGAATGTCATTAATCAAGGAGCTTTTTCCACTACCGCTTACGCCGGTGATCGCCGTCAGCGTGCCGAGCGGAATTGCGACATCCAGATTCTGCAGATTGTTGTGTCGCGCGCCAATGATTTCAATTTGCTCGGCCATAGGAATGGCCGGTTTGCGCATCACACGTTGTTTTGAGGAAGATTTTTTCGCACTCTTTTTTTTCTGTGTTGACGGTTGCTCAGTGGAATTGGTTCGGCGGTTGGTGGGAATCGGGATCGCTTTTTTCCCGGTGAGGTAAGGACCGGTGACCGACCCCCGTTTGCGTCCAAGGGTCTTCTCGTCGCCCTGAGCAACAATCGTTCCACCGTGTCGTCCTGCACCGGGTCCGAAATCAAGCAGATGATCGGCTGCAGCAAGTACCTCTCGATCGTGTTCCACTAGCAGCAGCGTATTGCCAAGATCGCGTAGTTGATGCAATGCTGCGAGCAGGCGGCGATTGTCGCGAGGGTGCAATCCAATGGTCGGTTCGTCCAGTACGTAGAGCACGCCGCAAAGGCCGCTGCCGACCTGACTTGCAAGCCGGATACGCTGCGATTCACCGCCAGAGAGGCTGGGTGCGGGACGCGCGAGCGAGAGGTATTCCAGGCCCACATCGCACAAAAAAGTGACACGGTTGGTAATTTCGCGAACCAACTCGCCGGCGATCTTCTTTTCCCGTGTATCCAGTTTCCACCCGCAGATCTCCTCACGCAAAACACCTAGCGGCAGGCGACAGAAATCGGCGATCGTTTTGCCACGGAATTGGACCGCAGAGGCATCGTCTCGCAATCGACTTCCACTGCACTGGCTGCATTCCACTTCGCTAAGCAAGTGCTCCATCCGTCCCCGTAGGCGTGCTGAGAGTCGCGCCGCCTCATCGAGTGCGGGGTAAAGGCCCTTGTATTGGAAGCGAAATAGGGGCGGACTGTTTTTTGCCTGCTTGCGGTCGGGCCGTACTTCGAGCCATGTTTCACCTGTTCCATAAAGCACCGCCCGCCGCGCACTGTGCGACAAGGTCTCAAAGGGCTCATCCACAGGTAAATCTAGCTGTGCCGCCAGTGCGTCGAGCATCCACTGTGAAATTTGCTGATCGACATTCGGCCAGATGGCGACGGCACCTTCCCGCAGCGAACGTTTTCCATCCCGCAGCAGTGCCGTCAGATTGGTACCAGTTTCGGTTCCCAGCCCTTCACACGATTCACACCAACCCAAAGGACTGTTAAAAGAGAAGTGATGTGGTCCGAGCGGCTCGAAACTACGACCACATTGATCGCAGGCGAAGTGCTGGCTATGGGTTTCCAACTTCCAACGATTTTCTGACTTTTCTTTATCAACCACCGCAATCCGAATGGTACCTTCGCCGATCCCCAATGCGGTTTCCACACTTTCCGCCACACGACCTCGCGTGTTGGCTCGAATCGTAACCCGGTCGACAACGACTTCGACGGTGTGTTTTCGGCGACGGTCAATTTCGGGCGTCTCATCAATCGAATAGGTCTGCCCATCAATCCGTACCCGGATATAACCACGTGCTCGAATCTGGTCCCAAAGTGCTTCATATCTTTCGCCGACCGAAATCGTCAACGGTGCAAGCAGGTAGAGTTGTGTTCCTTGAGGTTTTGTGACAATTCGCTCGATAATTTCGTCAACCGTTTGTGTTCCGATCACCGACATGCATGCCGGACAATGAGGCGTGCCAACTCTTGAGATCAGGATCCGCAGATAATCATAAATTTCGGTGACCGTGCCAACCGTGGAGCGAGGAGTGTGCCCCATATGCCGCTGCTCAATGGCAACCGAAGGAGAGAGTCCCTCGATTTGGTCGAGAGGGGGCTTTTGCATCTGAGCGACAAATTGGCGCGCATAACTGCTGAGACTTTCAACATAGCGTCGCTGTCCCTCGGCATAGATCGTATCCATCGCCAGCGAGGTTTTTCCACTGCCACTCACGCCGCAGCAGACGGTCATGGCATCACGTGGAATTTTGACGTCGACTCCCTTGAGATTGTGTTGCCTTGCTCCGCGAACACGAATTTCAGTTGACGCTGGTTTTGATTTTTTCGGCGCCCGCTTGGTTGCAGACTTCTCGCTTTCATTGAAATAACGTTTCAGTGAACGGCCCGTATGGGAAGCACTCACCCGTGCGATCGATTCGGGCGTCCCCTCCGCCACAAGCCGTCCTCCCGCAGCACCCCCTTCGGGTCCGAGATCAATTACCCAATCAGCAGTTTTGATCACATCAAGATTGTGTTCGACCACCAAAACCGTGTTGCCGGCCTCGACAAAATTCTGCAGCACCGAAAGCAGCATCTTGATATCGGCAAAGTGCAACCCAGTCGTCGGTTCATCGAGTAGATAGAGTGTTTTACCGGTGCTTCTCTTGACCAACTCCCGTGCAAGTTTGATTCTCTGTGCTTCACCACCGGACAACGTGGGCGACGGTTGGCCGAGTTTCATGTAATCAAGCCCCACGTCATGCAACGTTTTCAGCTTGTCATAAATTTTTGGAATGTTTTCAAAGTGGAGCAGCGCTTGCTGGATATCCATTTCAAGTACATCGGCGATCGATTTTCCCTTGTAGAGAATTTCCAGTGTTTCCCGGTTAAATCGTTTTGCATTGCAGATGGGACACGGCACCCAGATGGCAGCGAGAAAATCCATTTCGAGTTTGTTGGCACCACATCCCTCGCAAGCTTCGCACCGCCCGCCACGCACATTGAAACTGAATCGACCTGCCGAGTAACCGCGGCGTTTTGCATCGGGCAGTTGCGCATATAACTTACGGATCTCGTCAAACACCTTGATGTAGGTTGCCGGATTGGAACGAGGTGTGCGACCGATGGGTGATTGATCGATCGCAATCAGTTTATCGAGATGCGCAAGGCCCTCGATCGAAGCGTGTGCGCCGGGGTCACCTTTTCCGGCATTCAGATCGCGCCGCAATGATTCGACGAGAATATCGCTTACCAACGAACTTTTTCCAGAGCCGGAAACGCCTGTGACGCACACGAGCATACCGAGCGGAATCTCAACATCGATATTTTTCAAATTGTTATGGGTTGCGCCTAAAACCTGAATCGCTCTCTCGTCTCGCTCACGTCGCTGCTGAGGAATTTCGATCTGCTCTGTTCCGGCCAAATATTGTCCGGTCACACTTCGTTTCTCACGCGCGATTGCCTTCCAGTCTCCTTGCGCGACCAGTTCGCCACCACGGACACCCGGCCCTGGCCCGAAGTCGATCACATGGTCAGAGGCCCGCATCGTATCTTCATCATGTTCCACTACCACTACCGTATTACCTAGGTCGCGGAGTTGGTTGAGCGTGTCGAGTAAACGATTGTTGTCACGCGTATGGAGTCCGATCGATGGCTCGTCCAAGATGTAAAGAACCCCTACCAGACCGCAACCGATCTGACCGGCAAGTCGAATCCGCTGCGATTCTCCTCCGGATAGAGTGGGCGCCGTTCGATCGAGGCTCAGATAGTCGAGCCCCACATTTTCAAGAAAGCCAAGTCGTCCTCGGATCTCCTTGACCAGTTCGTCGGCAATCGTTTGATGGGTCTCGGTCAGGAGTAGTTTACTGAAAAATTGAACGGCGTCTGCGATCGGTAACTGGCAGAGTTCCGGTAGGGTCCGCGATGGATTTTCCGCAAACAGAGGATCGGCACTTGGGATCCTTACGGACCGGGCTTGCGGGTTGAGTCGCTGCCCCTGACAGTCGGGGCAGCGGATCGTATTCATGTATTTTTCAAGCTTACGGATCTGTGGCGTGCTGCGACTACTGCGATACTTCGAGAGAAGTTCGGGGATGATTCCCTCAAAGGTTCCCCCGTGTTTCATTCCCCGCTGTCCGCCGCGCCAGGTATAAGTGATGTGCTGGTCACCGGTGCCCCAAAGCCAAAGATTCTGTAACTCTTCATCGAGTTCTTCCCAAGCGGTTTCCAGCATGGTTCCGGGCGGAAGATCACGCAAACGCTCAACAGTTTCTGCAACTCCTTTGTATATGTGTCGTTTCCAGCGACCCAAATCCTTGAGTCGCCCGATCAGTTCCACGCCTCCTTGTTGAATCGAGCGATCAGGCTTGGGAACGAGTAATTGTGGATCAAAACTGAAAAATTCACCCAACCCGTCACATGCCTCACACATGCCTTGTGGACTGTTGAAGCTGAAGAGTTGCGGCGATAGCGGCTCAAAGCTCACCTGACAATGCGTGCAGGCAAATTCGGAAGAGAGTTGTAATTCTGCTCCCGAGATTTCTGTAGGAACAGACGATTTTTTGTTACGCCCTGCTTTAGCTTCCGTTTGCTCGTTTGCCGATGCCTTCGGATCGGCAACCACCACCAGGTTGCCCTTGCCGACCGAGAGTGCCAGTTCCACTGCTTCGGCCAGCCGTCCGCGTTGCCGCTTGTCAATCTTCACGCGATCGATCACGACTTCAATGTTATGTCGCATCTGTCGATCAAGACTCTGATTCTCACTCAGGCTGGCGATTCGTCCATCGATGCGAGCGCGGGAGAAACCTTGCCGCAGCAGATCATCAAACAGGTCACGAAACTCACCCTTTTGCCCTCGGATGAGCGGTGCAAGCACGACGATCGGCGTACCCTCCTCAAAGCTGAGGATTTGGGCGATGATCTGTTCCCGAGTTTGTGCTGTAACGGGCCGATTGCACTGGGGACAATGACCCTGCCCGACCCTGGCGTAAAGCACGCGGAGGTAATCGTAAATTTCAGTAATCGTTCCGACGGTCGAGCGAGGATTGCGACCGGAAGTTTTCTGCGAGATCGAGATAGTCGGGCTCAGCCCCTCGATCGAGTCTACCTCCGGCTTGGGCATTTGGCCCAGAAACTGGCGAGCAAAACTCGAGAGGCTTTCCACGTACCGTCGTTGTCCTTCGGCAAACACGGTATCGAAGGCAAGCGAACTTTTTCCGCTCCCGCTGACACCCGTCAGACAGATCAATTGATTGCGCGGAAGGGTTACGTCAATCGAGCGAAGGTTGTGTTCGCGAGCACCTTTAACTTGAAGATCTGAAGAAGGCATGATAACGGGCGACTTGGTGGGGCCGCAAAGATCGACAACGAGTGAAATCTCGATCACGCATGGAAGGCAGGCGCAGCCCGAATTGTAGTATGCCGAAGCGATTGATTGAATCCCGCGCGCACGGGGTTGTTAAAGAGAATCTCGAATGCGTATAGAGAGCTTTATCGCTTGCCTCAAGGCGTAGTCTTCGTTGACCAGTCTGCAATAACGGACTATACTAGTTGGAAACTGTGGTTGCGGTTGACTCCGTTACAACCTTCCTTCGGGGTCCCTTGGCACGTGGATCCCCCGCAACTGCCCGACGCTTCGGCTCCTGGATGATGTTGATTTGTTTTTTCGTCCGCCGACTTGTCCAAAGGCTGTTTCTGACGCAGCGTATATGCTGTGTGGCATATGTTCTCTTTTTCTGTTCGC
>JAYZMM010000079.1:0-14012 GCA_036153155.1 Planctomycetota bacterium | reverse complement strand
CTGCTCTCCGGGCGTATATCCGGAAAGCGAGGCGATATTTTCGCGAAAATATTTCAACGCCATCTCTCCCTTCGTGATCCCTTACGATCGATCCCTAACACGGACATCGACACTGTGGCGATGAGCAGTAAGCCCCTCGCGCTGGGCTACCTCAGCCAAGGCATCGGCTACATCAGCTACGGCCTGCTGTTCAAATTCAATGATACTGGTTGACCGCATGAAACTGTTTGCCGAAAGTCCGTTGCTGAACCGTGCGGTTCCCCCGGTCGGCAAAACATGCGAGGGACCGGCCACGTAATCACCCAGCGCGACCGGTGTTTGACTGCCGATAAAAATCGCCCCCGCGGCGTGAAATGCGTCGACCCGCTGCCGTGCATCCCGGAACGCTAGCTGCAGATGTTCTGGCGCAATCCGATTGGTCATTGCAATCACTGAGTCCATATCAGAAAGGCAAACCAAAGCACCATACTGGATGAGACTTTCACGAGCCGCCTCGCTCCGACTTAGCGTCGGCAGCAAGCGGCCCAATGCGTGCTGCACATCGACAATTAAACGTTTACTGGTTGTCAGCAACAAACTCGACCCGGGTGCATGCTCTGCCTGGGCCACCAGGTCAGCCGCGGCTAAATCCGGATCCATTGATTCATCAGCAACGAGAACCAACTCGCTCGGCCCTGCAATCGAGTCGATCGCAACCTCCCCATAAACGTGCCGTTTGGCCAGCGCAACGAACAGATTGCCCGGCCCACAGATAAAATCAACCGCTTGAATATCTGAGACGCCATAGGCCAGCGCGGCGACCCCCTGCGCGCCTCCAATGCGATAAACTTCGTCGATGCCCAACGCGCCGCAAGCGGCGAGAAAATCCTGATTTTCTGCGCCAAAAGGGGTGGGTGGCGCAACAACCGCAACTTCTTTCACACCCGCTGCCTGGGCGCAGAGAGCCGTCATTAGGAGCGAGGAGGGGTAGGCGGCTGCGCCTCCAGGAACGCAAACACCAACGCGCTGGAGCGGCAAATAGCGATGTGTTAACTCACCACCTCCGGGGACCTCAATGCGTGTTGTCTGGTGCAGTATCGCGGTTTGAAAACGAAGAACATTCGCTCGGATCGTCTCCAAGGCTCGTAAATATTCAGGGCTTGCCTCCCGATAGGCTGCATCAATCCTGTGTTGTTCCACCCGGATTGTTTCTGGCGTGACGTCAGCCCGGTCGAGCAGTCGGGTGTAACGAATGACTGCCTCCAGACCCTCCGTACGCACCGCCTGGCAAATCTTGGAGACGACCTGGCTTGGTGAAAGTGGTTCGCCAAAAACGTCTATTGTCTTAGCACGACTTTCTGACGAGACAATATCGCCGCGTACACCGAGCTTGGCACGAAGATCATCAATTCGCTGCGCGAGATCATCCGTTTGCTCGTCCCAAACAGGAATTGGAAAGGCTGAATCCATGAGACTAGGGCCTGTCGGCGGTTTGGTGTACACTATGGCGCCGCGAGGATGCGGCGTGCAGTTGAAAACTATGTTGCTACGGAGCCATCCTTCCGTGGCAATCGCGGAAGCTTGTGATTCCGTTATTAAATAACCATCCTTTGCTCCATTCTGACTCGTTGTTGCCCAGGGTGAAAGGCCCAATCTGTTAGACTCTCCGGGATTGTTGACCCCATGACACAATCGCAGATCGCGCTCGATTACCGAAGTGATACCGTCACACGGCCGACCCCCTCGATGCGTCAAGCGATCGCAGAGGCAGCCGTCGGGGACGATGTGTTTGCAGAAGACCCATCGATCAATGGGCTTCAAGAGCGGATTGCGGGACTTCTCGGTAAAGAATCTGCTTTGTATGTGCCCTCGGGTACCATGTCGAATCAACTCGGCGTACTTGTGCATTGCGAGGCAGGCGACGAATTTCTTTGCGAGACTGGTTGCCACATCTACAACTATGAACAGGGCGCATTTGCCCAACTGGGTGGGGTTGTCGCACGAACAATCGACGGACATTGCGGCCTGTTGAATGCCGACCAACTCACCGATAAGATTCGGTCGCCCAATGCTCATCTCGTGCGGACGCGGCTCGTGTGCCTCGAAAATACGCATAACATGGCCGGGGGCAGGATCCATCCTTACGAGCAGGTTTCCAATATATGCAAATGGGCGCACGAGCATGGACTGGTTTGTCACCTCGATGGGGCGCGTTTAATGAATGCGGTGGTGGCAAGTGGAATTTCAGCATCAGATTGGGCACAACATTTTGACTCCGTGAGTATCTGTTTTTCCAAAGGCCTCGGTGCACCAGTCGGCTCCGCACTGGTGGGTGATCGACAACTCATCGAGAAAGCTCACCGTAAACGCAAAATGCTCGGTGGAGGCATGCGACAAGCCGGGATGCTTGCAGCCGCGGCAGATTACGCGTTACAAAATCACATCGACCGACTTGAGGAAGACCATCGGCATGCAAAGAGCTTGGCCGCGGGGCTCGCTGCCATCGACGGCATTGATTTAATACAGAATGAACCGGACACAAACATTGTCTTGTTTCAGGTTGATCCTCAGCTTGCCACGGCGGAAAATCTGGTCAAACAGCTTGCCTGCGAAGGGGTACGCATGCTCGCCGTCTCTGCGCAGCGAGTTCGCGCTGTCACACATCTGGACGTCCCTCACTCCCAGGTCGGGGATGCGTTGAACGTTCTGGAAAATGTTTGCCTTCGACTACGAAACCGTTAGCTTTTTGACGTTCGTCTTTGCCATGTACAGTTCACCCACAATCCTCATGTGTCCGCCGACTTTTTACGGCATCGAATATGAAATTAACCCCTGGATGGATCGCACCCGAGTTGTGGACACATCACTCGCAACTCGGCAATGGGAAAAGCTGCATGCGCTAATTTTAGAGTGTGGCGCAGAGGTTGAATTGGCCGATCCTGTTGAGGGATTGCCCGATATGGTCTTTACGGCAAACGCCGCCTTGGTCTATCGCTCTATCGCTATCCTTTCACAGTTCCGTCACGCGCAGCGGCAGGGAGAAGAAAAGCACTGGCGGAAGGTGCTCGCGGACAATCAGTTTCGCATTGAGTGGCCTGCGGAAAACATGGCCTTTGAAGGCGCGGGCGATGCGCTTTTTTGTGGAGATACGCTGTATGCGGGCTACCGCATCCGCAGTGATGCTACCGGGCACCAGGGTATCGCCGAAGCGATGGGCATTGCCGTAACCCCGTTAGAGTTGGTCGACGACTATTTTTATCACCTCGACACCTGTTTCTGCCCGCTATCTCCCACCACAGCAATCTACTACCCCAAGGCGTTCGATGAATACGGCCAAAAAGTGCTTGCTGAATCGATTCCCGAGTTGATCGAAGTGGAGCCATCCGAGGCCCAGCAATTCGCCTGCAATGCAGTGGTGATTGGCAAGCAAGTGATTACCAGCATCGGGTGTCCTCGACTGCATTCTCAATTGACGAAATTCGGCTGGACCCCCATCGAGACAGACCTGGGCGAATTTATCAAGGCGGGCGGGAGCGCAAAATGCCTTACGCTCCGCCTCGACGGAGAAGAGGCTGCGGGCTGGAAGCCCTAAGCGCACCCCAATGTCGGCATTCATTGCGAAAAGGCGTCGTCGCTTAATGAATCACCATCGATCAGCCGTCGAGCGCCTGAGCGAGGTCGTCGATCAGATCCTCCGTATTCTCAATTCCAAGCGCAATTCGAATCATATTATCACTGATACCGAATGACGCCCGCTGGTCCGGCGTGCACTCGTAATAGCTCATCACAAGCGGCTGTTCAATCAGCGACTCGGCTCCCCCCAAACTCGGACCGATCCGAGGAATTTTCACGGCATCGACCACGTCTGCCGTCTGCCGCCAATCGGCATTTGCGACTTCAAATGTTACCAGGCCACCGAAACCGTGCATCTGGCTTGTCGCCAGGCGAAACGACGGATGGGATTCGAGTCCAGGATAAAAGACGCGACCAATCCGAGGATGACTTTCCAGAAACCGAGCCACTTCCAAGCCATTCTGATTATGGCGATCCATACGTAGCTCAAGTGTTTTCAAGCCGCGAGAGAGAAGATACGTGCAGTGCGGCGAGATTACGGATCCGAGCAGGCCACGCGTCTTACGGATCAACTCCAGTCCCTCGGCAGGTCCGGCAATCGACCCGGCCAGCAGATCGTTGTGACCACCAAGATATTTCGTGGCAGAGTGCAAGACATAATCGACACCCCATTCGATCGGTTTTAAATTGCAGGGAGTTGCAAGCGTTGCATCAATCACTGTTTCTACATCATGCCGATGTCCAATTTCGGCAAATCGAGCGACATCAATGCAACTCAGATGCGGATTGGTAGGTGACTCACTGATCAGCAATCGAGTATTGCTATTTATCGCCGCCTCCATCGCACGATAGTCCCCCGTCGGAACCTGGTGCGAAACAACTCCGAGCCCTCCTAGCCGCTCAACACAGAACTGTCGCGTGCGATGATAACATTCATCGAAAAAGACCACCTCATCTCCGCTCTTCAATTTAGTCAGCAGTAAGGCGGTGACGGCAGCCATCCCGCTACTGAACAGGACGGCATCCTCGGCTGCGTCAAGGGCGGCAAGTTTTCCTTCGACGACCTTTTCGCCCGGCGATCCATAACGGCCATATTCAGCGCGATTTTGCTTTTGCTCAATATATTCGATCACGGCCTGGGTATCGGAGAACGTGAAAGTCGAACTGCAGAAAATAGGATCAGTGATCGCATTTCCATACTTTTCACGTGCTTCCCCTGCGTGGACAGCGGCGGTGGATAGACTCGGCGCTGGTTTCTTGAGCGGATCCTGAGCCCGCTGTTGCGTTGGTGCATACAAATTGAATTCGGTTTCGCCGGTCAAAGTCGTTATCCGTTGCGATTGGCTCATCGTTCCACTCCTAACCTTGTGTTGCCATCCCCTGCGAAGGCACCATGCGTTGTTGTTTTGGTGGTAGCCGACTTTGATGTGCGAATATTCCAAATCAGTGAGCACAAAAAAAGCCGCGACCCAAAGGATCGCGGCTTGTTGCATTTCGCATTTGCTATCGTGATACACGTCGGAGAATTCTTCCCGCGACAGTGTCGGCACTTTAGCAGTTATAGGCTGCAAGCGGCCACAAATCCCATGTCCCCAAATAGTAACCCTACGATCAAAATATGACAAGTGAATTGTCAACAAAATTTGGAAAATTCGGTGCGACACGCATGGGCGGTAAAGTCGGGGCGGCTGACCGGTAGTTTCCGGCCGCGTTTACTGGACGAAGGGCGAAAAACATGCATAAAATAGAGTTCATCCGCCATTTTTACATTTTCCCAGGCTACCCACGATGGCAAACGTAATATCCCGTCGAGCTGCCTCCCAACTCAGCATTTGGGCCATTATTTCCCGAGTGGGCTATGCCAGCATACTTTTTTTGCTCTCGACCAGCCCGCTACTTGCCTCCAATGCTGAGACGATTCGTCAAGCCATTGATGAGCTTTCAAGCGACTCCTTTTCAGTGCGTACGAGAGCCGAGAAACAATTACTTCAAATCGGTAGTCCCGCGGAAAACGCACTGATCGCCGCGCTCGATGACACCGACCCTGAGACCCGAGGTTCGGCGCGGCGTATCCTGCAGCATATCCTGACAGACCGACTGGAAGCCCAAATCCGACTTTTTTCCAAAGCAGGCCCCGAGGCCGTGACCCCTCCGCTGCCGGGTTGGACATTTTACCGCGAGCAAGTCGGTGACGATGCACAAGCTCAGGCAAGCTTCATCGACGCGGTGCTTGCTGAACCCGTGCTACTTGAATCCTTGTCTCAAGACGACAATTACAGCAGTCAAGCGCTTCTCAGTCGGACGCAAACGCTTTATGACAAACTGATCCGCAATCCAGGTCGCACTCCAGGTGGAAGCCAGGGTCCGGGAACAAGTGCGGTCGCATCTGTCGGCAGCGTAATGGCGCTTTTAATTGTGGCCGCTAATAACGCAACCGACCTCGACGAACAAACTGCCCAGAAACTCTTTCAGTTAATGAATTATTCTGGCCTTACGCAAAACCTGATGGCTGACGCCGACGACATTTCAGGACGAAGCACACCACACCGGCGGCTGGTAGGGCACTTCGTCAGGCGATCTGCTGGCACATCCCTTGCCTATCAAATGCTCTGGCTCTCGATGCAATACAACCTGACAGAGGGTCTGGTACCTGCAGAACTCATTATTCGTGAGAAGACTCCCCAACCATATGTGCTGCAAAATGCTATGCTTGCAATCGCGAAACTAGGTGATGAGCAGCACATCCCCATGCTAGCGCCCTACCTGTCCAATGAGCAGCCTGTGAACAACCGGCGAGGAAACGGATTTCAACCTCTCGTCCAGGATGTAGCACTGGCCACCACAATCCATTTGCATGGACAAAACCCGAAGGATTTCGGCTTCACGCATATACGGACGAATCGGCAAACCCTCTTTCAGGCCGGTTCCATGGGTTTCGCAAATCCCAAACAACGCGAAGCAGCATTTAATCGCTGGAATGCCTGGAAGGCCAAGCAAAGTCCCGGGGACAAAAAGGCAATTCGTGATGCCGCAGACCAACGGTGACGCCATCAACGAATCCGTCCAAGGTTATGCAGGGCAGGGCGTTTCTACTTGCGCACGGCAACCACCACGCGACTGAGTCCCGCGTGATCTTTTTTCACCTGATGAAGCCGCCAAGCGCGATGCCGCTCTACTAACCCGGTAACCGCTGTCTCAATCATTGGACTGATCTCGATGATCACTGCCCCCGCACCGCGCACGCGAGATGTCGATTCCTCCAAAAGTTGTTCAATGATTTCTGTTCCGTGTTCGCCGCCAACCAAGGCAACCTCTGGTTCATATTTGCGGACAGTATCGGACAAGTTATCGTATTCCTTGCGGGTGACATATGGCGGATTACTGACCACGATGTCAAACTGATCCGGTTCCGTTTCGCCCGCAAAAAAATCGCCATTCCTCAACTCAACCTGGGATGTTACCCCGAGTGCCCGAACATTTTCGTCAGCGACACGAAGCGCGTCGGGCTGAATGTCGGTGGCCACCACGTTCCAGCCAGACCTTTCTTTCGCCAATGTGATCGCGAGTACACCGCTTCCGGTGCCGATATCCGCAATCCTCAAATCGCCTGACCAGCCTTGCTCGGCTGCATAGTCGATCGCAGCAATCACCACAAATTCTGTTTCAGGACGGGGGATCAACACAGCCGGCGTGACCTTGAAATCACGCGAATAGAATTCTTTGTAACCGACCAGATAGGCAACCGGTTCGCCATTCGCCCGTCGCTGAATGAGTGCTTTGTAAGCGGTTCGGGTCTCGGAGTCAGCCACTTCGTCAAACGCAGTGTACAGCTCAATTCGCGAACATTTTCGCACATCGGCCAACAGCACCTCAGCATCGAGGCGTGGACTCTCGGAGCCTTTCTCCTCCAAGTAGCGGGCGGTCCATTCGATGAGTCGGAGGATCGACCAAGATTCCTCATCCGGCTTATTCAAAGCACGCCTCCTGCCACAACGAAATTACTCGATCGTTCCCATGGAACTCCGCAAAGTAGTCCGATCGTGCTCAATCAACGCGTCGGTTACCGGCTGAAGATTTCCCGCAATAATACTATCGAGCTTATAGAGCGTGAGATTAATACGATGATCGCTTAATCGGTTTTCGGGAAAATTATAGGTTCGAATCCTTTGCGAGCGATCTCCCGATCCAACCAGCGTGCGTCTTGCATCGGCCCGCTTCTGATTTTCCTCTTGGCGGCGGGCCTCATACAACCTTGTTTTGAGAACCCTTAGTGCCTTCGCAAGGTTTTTATGCTGGCTTTTCTCGTCTTGGCACTGCACCACAATCCCTGACTCGTGATGGGTTAACCGGATCGCCGATTCGGTCTTATTGACATGTTGCCCGCCCGGGCCGCTCGCATGAAATTTATCTATCCGGTAATCGTCTTGCTTTAGATTGATTTCGACATCCTCCGGCTCCGGCATCACAGCGACGGTAGCGGCCGAGGTGTGGATGCGTCCCTTGGTTTCGGTGTCAGGCACCCGCTGAACCCGATGGCCGCCACTTTCATACTGCAGTTCCCGAAAAACCCCTTCGCCCTCTAAGGCTAATGAAATCTCTTTAAATCCCCCCAGCTCTGTCGGACTGTGGTCCATGATCTGGACCTTCCATTTTTTTGCTTCTGCATGATGCTTATACATTTCATACAGATCGCGAGCAAAGAGTGCGGCTTCATCGCCCCCGGTACCCGCACGGATTTCCATAACGATTCGCGTTCGATTAGCATCCTCTCCGCCGACCGTCAGATCGAGCAGCTCATTCCAAACGGTTTCTCGATCTTCTTTGAGCGTTGGAATTTCCGCTTCGGCCAACTGCCGCATTTCTAAATCTTCCCCTTCAAGCAGGGCAGTCGTATCAGCAATTTCTTCGTTGATGTTCTTGAAACGTCGATATTTTCCTGCAAGCCGTGCAAGAGAACCATGTTCTCGTGATACGGCAGCCACTCGACCGGGATCGGCAAGGACGTCGGGGTCAACAAGCTGTTGCTCCAACTCTTCGAACCGTTTCAGTTTCGCATCCAGCATTTCGCGCATCGGCGAAATCTCCTTTTATGAACCACTGCCTGCAAGAACTGGCCGCGCCTGCGGTGGCTTTCTACGGTCAATGCCCGCCGCTTAGAGCATGTCAGGGACTGCCAAACGTTGCCGGGCTCGGTGAGCTAAACTTACTTGGCCGATTTCTTTTTATCGCGTTTCAGGCTCGCATATCCAGAACCTGCGAACTTCGTCTTGAATTTTTCAATCCGGCCCTCGGAGTCGACGAATTTTTGTTTCCCCGTGTAGAAAGGGTGGCAGGCACTACAGATATCGACCTTCAATTCTTTGCGCGTGCTCCGGGTCTTAAACGAATTACCACAGCCGCATTTGACGTCGGTCTCAAAATATTCGGGATGGATATCTTTTTTCATCGCTTCGCCTGTTTCCGCTGATAGAAGGGGGGGGTCTGCGCCGCATCCGTGCCGCATGATATGCACTGAATTTCAAGTCCTTGAGTGTAATCCCTGGCAGACAGGTGGGCAAGGCTGTAAACGACTCGACAACAGGTCCAATCCGGGTGCCAAATCGTGCTGACCACGGCAGCCGGGGGGTGATGAATGACTGGCGTTGCCTGTGGCAATCTACTTACTTTTCATGGCAGCCATCACTCTATCGGTAATCATCTCGACCAACTGCTCCTGGTCGACAGGCGCTGGAAGCGGGGCGGCACTTGCCACTGGCGACTGCGTGCTGCTGTTCCGCCCAATCGCAGCCGGTGGGGCCTCGAAGGCATTTCGCTGCACGCCGGCATTTTGCCAGGAATCACGAAATACATCGTTTCCACACAGGTCACAGTCCTGCATTTCGTCGTCGTTCCGCGGGTCAGTGAACCCCCATTTCGATTTCAGGTCGAGCAATTCCCGAGTGTGCTCGGCAGATAGATAATTTACGCGACCGATTGATTTTGCCAACATCAACATCCGACAGTAGGCATCCAGAATTTCCGTCCACCAGTACGCCCGTTCGACGTCTTCACCCCAACTCACGGTACCGTGATTGGCGAGAATGACCACATTGGTTTTTTTCACGAGCGGAATAATGGTGTCGGCAAACGCCTGACCACCTGGGGTTTCATATTGACTGATCGGAACGTCGCCAAGAAACACCTCTACCTCGGGAAGCACGCACTGCGGAATCGGCTCGCGCGCGATTGCAAATGCGGTGGCGTGGGGCGGATGACAGTGCACTACGCTTTTGACATCCGGTCGCTCTTTATAAATCTGCAAGTGCAGCAACGCTTCACTGCTTCTTTTCTTTATTCCCACCAATTGCTTTCCCGTCATGTCAATCAAACAGATATCCTCTGGCTTGAGAAATCCCTTCGAGTGCATTGTGGGGGTGCAAAGCACTTCATTCTCGCTCAGCCGGTAGCTGATATTACCGTCGTTTGCGGCAGCGAACCCTTTGTTGTAGACGCGCTGGCCAATTTCGCAGATTTCTTGCTTGCGTTTGTAAGCGTTTTCCATCAGTCCGACTCCTCCAGGTGTAAGTGATCGATGAGTGCTGCGTTATACGCGTCAACTGGTTTTTTTTCCGGAAAGAAGGGCGCTGCCGCTTCGCGACTCTCACTGAGCGCCACACGACTACCCAAGCCTGCTCCGAGTTGGTCATAAAGCACCAACTCCTCTCCAGCCGGTGTCGTCCCTTCGGCCAACTCCGATTCCGCGAGTGGAACTGCAAGCCGCAGCGTGCTGCCGTTGAGTGATCGGTGGCAGCGACTTAAGGTGACAGTTCCAATAATTTCTGCGATACGCATTGTTTAATATTCCAAAAAATCAAATGTTTCCACATGCTTGGCGATCAAGACCGTAGGGCGGGGCGGTCGTCGGTGCGACAAAGAATCGGCGGCACCCGTCCAGGAGCGATACCGCATCGATCCGCTCCGGATCGAGCACTAGCAGATTGGCCGCCAGTTCTTCGATACCCCGTTGCATACGGTCAGGCTGACCCCAGCCAATAGCCCGTATGACTGGTGATCGATTCGCGAGACATAAGGCGTAATCAACCTTTGGCGTAAGAAGCACACCTCGGCCTCTTTGAGAGGCACGCAGTTGTGCTCCCATCGCATTTACCGCGATCTCAGTCGTTGGGCTGTGCTGGGGTATAGAGGTTTTAAATTCCTGCCATAGCTGCGTTGAGACCTCGCTTGTGGCTTGTCCCACGCGATGCACCCAGCGTAAGGAATCTTCCGCCTCGTTTTGGATCGTCCGCTCAAAATAAATCTGTCGCTCCGCCGCCAGATCGCGTGCCGCGGGCGTCACGATCGACGCCGCTGGAATGCGAACTGTCGCCTGTTCGGAAATCTTGGATAAATTTGCTGTCGCAATCACATGATCTCCGATTTCTATTACGTTTTTTATTTTGTTGTTTACCGATTGTCTTTGGTCGCCTGCGCCGATACGAAGAAGGACCTCTCGGACCACCTCTTCGATTTCTGCTGCAGTCAATTTCATTCGTCACAAATTCCCATCACCGTCCACCGGACCGGTGTTCGGTCGTTATCAAGCAGCGTGCGAGCTGCCTCTCCATCACTGGTAATCACCACGCGTGAGCCGGCCGCTGCGCCGTGGGAATCGACGACCAGGACAGGATCTCCGTCGGCCGAAATACCATCACTTCCTAACAGCCGCACGATCAGCAACCGCCAGCCATCCATCGAGGAATGCTTGACCGTTGAAGTCGCTGCTCCGAGTACACGGGCAAATTGCATCAAAATTTCCTTACTTCCCCAAAATGCACAAGTCTTCGATCAGCGAGCAACGCCGCTCGCGAGTGAAGGTCAGTGGCGAAGTGACACCCTCGCCGGTCGGGGTAGCAATCGAGAACGAAAGATATCCCTCGCCGCCCAAACCCAACGCGGACATGCACGGACCGTTCTTCACAAACAACGTGGTATCCATCACTCTGCCCATACGGGTCATATTTCGAACATTGTTCGAGTGGATAATTGCGGTGTGCCGAAAACCATGTTCGTATTGCTGGGCTTTGGCGATCGCCTCATCCGTGTTGCGGCAACGGACAAAGGGCAGGAAGGGCATCATTTGCTCGACCGGAACAAAGGGATTGCTTTCGTCCACCTCACCAAACAGCAAAGGCGTATCCGCAGGAACCTGTTTGCCGATGGCTTTTGCAAGCACCGCGGCATCCTGGCCTAAAAATTCTTTTACAGGAACATCGTGCCTCTGATTGCCTTCGCCTACTGTTTGAATCGCCTGGGCAGTCAACTGCGTGACCTCACTGGCACTTAACCGCACGGCACCTGCCTTTTCCATCTCCGCGAGCAGCAAATCAAAAATTGAATCGACTGCAAACACTTCTTTTTCCGCGATACAGAGAAGGTTATTGTCGTAGGATGCCCCTGCGATCATGGCTGCAGCAGCCCGTGGCAAATCAGCCGTCTCATCCACAACAACCGGCGGGTTGCCGGGGCCCGCAACAATGGCACGCTTGCCACTGTTTAGCGCTGCGCGGGCAACGGCCGGACCCCCGGTCACACATATCAATTTCACGCCTTTGTGATTAAAGATGGCATCTGCGCTCTCAAGCGTCGGCTCGGTGATCACGCAGATAAGATTATCGATTCCGAGATCCTCATAGATTGCGCGGTTGAATCGCTGGACCCCCTCTGCGGCGACCTTGCGACCGCTTGGATGCGGATTAACCACGAGCGTATTGCCTCCGGCAATCATGCTTACCGCATTTCCGGTGATCGTAGGCAAGGAGTGAGTCACGGGCGTGATTGCTCCGATCACGCCAAAAGGAGCATGTTCGATGACCGCGAGACCATGATCGCCACTAAAAATCTGGCTTGATAAAAACTCGACTCCAGGGGTTTTTTCACCCAGAGTTTTTAATTTTTCAATCTTGTGTTCCAAGCGACCGATTTTGGTCTCTCGCATTTCCATAGTGCCGAGCTCTTCGCACTGCTCAATAGAAATCCGACGAATGTGACCGATAATCCGCTTGCGGTCCTCCACTGAATGCATCGACAATTGCTCGAAAGCATGGGTTGCAGCAGTGACCGCCTCGTCGACATCGGTGAATAAACCATAACGACCAGTGTAAACACCTTCCGTCTTTTTACCGTCACACTGGCAATGCTGTTCCTTTTGTTCAGGACAATTGCAACGGTCGACCGCTTCGGTCACAGCAGTTACCGCCGAATCGGCATGACCCATTTGAGCAAGAACCTGCCCCACAACATCTCGAATGGCTTGTTCAGTAACCTGCATACGATTTCCTTTACCTTTATCGTTGTTTCGCTTCTCGCACCTACGCCTCGCGACTGTAAACACATCCCGTATCTACATGGACCGTATCGACAATACCCACAATGACTGCATCGATCGGCAACTTCTGCGTTTCTTCCGTCAAGCGTGCGCTCGACCCCTGCGTGATAAGAACATAATCACCCTCGCCAGCACCGATTGTGTCGACTGCGATAAACGTTCGCCCCGTCGCGGCAAGAGACTCACGCTTTTTCGATTCAAGTCGGTAAGGCTCAACCACCATCAGTTTTTGACCCACCATCGCGGGAACTTTTTGAGTGGAAACAACAGAGCCTGTAACTTTTGCAACAAACATCAGTTCGCCTCCTGGTCATTTGTGTTTTTCTCGTTGAGGGTGGCAAACACTTGAGACGCTACGACAATTTCTTCATTGGTGGGAATGACCCAAATCTGTGATTGGCTTTGGTCGCTTCCTATCGCCACCTCACCTCGGGCGTTACGATTCTGATTTTCATCCAAATCGATCCCGAGCTGTGCGAGGTTCCGGCAAACCGCCGAGCGGACCGCAGCGCTGTTTTCACCGATACCGCCGGTGAACACGAGCACGTCGGTGCCTCCGAGTTCCACCAGCATCCAGCCGAGATACTTGCGGATGTCGGCGACGAAGGTTTCAAGCGCAAGAGTCGCCGCGGGATCGCCCTCTGACGCTGCCTGCTCGAGATCACGGACATCGCCGCTTTTGCCGCTAATCCCCAGCAGACCGCCTTCGCTTGCAAGCTTCTCGAGCACCTGCTCCAAAGTGAGTCCCGTCTGGCGCATGATGAACGGCAGGGTGAAAGGATCAAAATCTCCGACCCGATTGTTTTGTAAAATCCCGGACTGAGGACTGGCTCCCATGCTGGTCGCTACGCTTTGTCCATTGCGGATCGCGGTCAGACTGCTGGAACCGCCTAAATGACACGAAATGATTCGCAAATCGTCGCGCTTAAATTTCTCTGCGACACGCTGCGCAATGTAGCGATGACTCGCCCCGTGAAAACCGAAACGCCGGATGTTCAGCTCCCGATCCCAAACCTCTGGTATGGCGTAAGTCGCGTTCGACCTTGGAATCGTTTGGTGAAAACCAGTTTCAAAAGCGGCAACGAGTGGAATCTGA
>JAYZMM010000078.1:0-23423 GCA_036153155.1 Planctomycetota bacterium | reverse complement strand
GTCCGGAAAGGCATGATGAGTGAGAAAGAAGCATGGATGTGGTGGATAGGCATCAAAAAGGCTGAAATGGCCGAGAAATTAAAAAGTGCAGTGATGAAGGGTGAAATGACCGAAGAGGAAGCCCGTCAAAAATGGATGAAGATGGAGAGAGGCAGCAAAAAACACCGCAAGGGAGACCACCACAAACATCACCACCATCACAAGGGACAAAGCGGACATGACCATCCGCATAAAAAAGGGCATCACGATAAGGATCAAGACGGCGAGCATCACAAGCACAAAGGGCACCACAAGCACAAAGATGGTGACCACCACAAACACAAAGGCCATCACCACAAGCACAAAGATGGTGACCATCATCACAAAGGACACCATCACGGGCACAAAGATGGCGATCACCATGGCGATCATCGAGACCGCGGCCCGGATCGCGAGATGGCAGAAAAAGCCCGCGCGGCCCTTGAAGATGCCGGCTTTACATCCGATCAGATGCGGATGGCCCGTGGGGTGATCATGCGAATGGCCTTTGCCATGAAATCTGCGGGAGACGATTATGAAATGAACCCCCGCATGCAATCCTTCCTCGAAGAAAAAGCGAATCTAAGCGATGAACAAATAGAACTGCTTGAAGGCCTTGCCGAACGCGTTGCCATGCGGATGCCCGAGGGGGCCGCGAAGTGGGGCGAGAAAATGCAAAATCGCCGTGATCGAATGAAAAAGATGCGGGAAAAAATTGAGGCCGCGGTCGAAAACGGTGAGATGACGCGCGAGGAGGCCGATGCCAAGTACAGAGAAATGCGCGAGCGAATGATGAAGGCCCGCCGCGGCGCGAGTGCCTCGAATGCCTCGCCACCTCCGGCCGATGCCACTGAGGCCACTGAGACTTCGACCGCCGATGCGAATAATACGCATCTCGGCGAACAGTCCAGTGACGAGGATGAACAAGCGGTTGAAGCGGCACCTGAAACCACAACTGAAACTGCTGAAGATGCATCCTCCGAGGAGATATCTGAGGCCGTTCAAGAGGATGGCCCGGCGGCCTCTAAGAGTTCGTAGGCATTTTCGGGCCAGATTCTGTTTTCTTTCGGTTGTCACACTTGCCGATTGGGGGCGAGAATCCTAAAGCATGGACGGCAAGTCTAAATCTATTTTTTGAAGAGGTTCTTTCCATGAAAAATTTCCTGCTGGTGCGAAATGCAAAACGGATGGCACTGGCCATCGCTCTGATCGGCACATTGGCTTTCAACGCCCAAACTGCATGTGCGAAACAACCAATGTCAATTGTCGAGACGGCGGTCAGCAGCGGCCAAACCAACACACTTGTTAAGCTATTGCAAGCCGCTGACCTGGTAGAAGCGGTCTCTGCCCCCGGCCCCCTTACGATCCTTGCGCCGACCGACGATGCATTTGCGAAGCTGCCTCCGGCACTGGTCAAAAAGTTACTCGATCCGGCCAATCAAGCCATGCTGCAGGACATCCTGAAGTATCACGTGGTGGTGGGCAAAGCACTTGCTGCAGACGTGGTCAAACTTAAGGAAATACCCACGCTTGCTGGGCCCCCGATTAAGGTATCGATGCGGGATGGCAACGTATATCTCAATGACTCTAAGGTGGTCGCCACCGATATCGAGTGCAGCAACGGGGTCATTCACCTGATTGACTCCGTGTTGCTTCCTCCAAAGAAAAAGAAGAAGGTCGTCACGAATTCGCCAAAAGATCGCTGCCGACAGGCGATGGATCTAATCGTCATGGCAATTGATCGCGGCGTACCTCTATACAATCACGGTCAGCGACGTGCGTGTGCCGACATTTATGAGGTGGCCTGCCAGGGCTTGATGATGGACCTGAACTCGGCCTGTGCGGCGTGTGCCGGAAAGTGCAGCATGTCGGATGAAGCGATGATGACTGCGAAGCAGGCCATCGAAAGCGGCATGGAAAAAATCGAGAACGAGAGCTCTTCCAAAGCAAAAGCCTGGATTCTGCGCGAATCGATGGATGATGCCTATGAAGCTCTCAAAAGTGTGTCGGGCAGCAAAGATAAAAACATGCCGCTCACACAGAAATAGGTCTTTTGATGAACCAACGAATCGGGCACCCGTCTTCGGGCGGTTGCCCGTTTTGCTGCGCACCTTGTGCGATGCGCCCCTGCAATCGCCACGGAACTCGCAAAGCAAAAGGCCAATAAAAGGTTATGACGCATTAGGACCGATGGGGCCGCATGCCACCACGCACTGCGCCTCTTCGCGTATCACCGAAATTTTCAGCAAACGATGCGTCCAGTGGTCGGCTGTTCGGTACGCTTAACCAGACTCGTACTAAATGTCGTCTTCGCTCCAGATCGGGCCAATCCGTGAATTCGGTCCGCCGATGCAGCGTGGTCCAGTTGTTGAGAAACAGCATATCACCCCGCTCAAGCTGAAATCGATGTTGCAGCTTTCGGTCCTCGGCCGTTTCCTCCAAATAGTCAATCGCTTCCCGCTGCAGATCTGTGAGCGGGGGAACCTCGCCGCTTGCATCGGCACGATCAATCAACACCCGTAAAAAACTAGTTGCAAAAAAACCGTCGCAAAATGAGAATATCGGCTGATAACAATAGGCGGTGGCGTTCCCCCGGTCGACGTTGTGGCGTTGATAAGGGTAAGGCCTTAATAACTCCGCCAACAAATCGGGGCGTTCGCTTGCAATGCGATTATAAAGAGCTGCTGAGCTGACCAAGTGATTCTCGCCACCTTCTTTTGCCGGCTGCAGACAAAGAAACCCGATCACGTCGCAACGATCCGTATGAAAACTCAAACGTTTGCTGGTGTTCGGGCCGCGGGTCCGAGGATCTTCTTTGCCAAATCCGGCGTCGCGCACGTCGAATAACTTTTCACCCTGTGCATTCTGCGAAACCGGGGTTCCAATCCGGTGCACCAAACTCCAGAACACCGCAGCTGCCTCGATCGCTGTGCAATCGGCGAGTGGAAATCCGCGAACGCACGTTGCCCCACTGCCCTGCTCAAGCCGATCTTGAATCCGCTGCAAACGGTCGCTCAGCGGCTGCAAAACATCGGTTAAATCGAGCGTGTGTTCGCTGCCTGCTAACTTTTCTCCAGCCGCGCGTGCTTGGGCCTCGCTGATCGCATTGACCTCATCGGGATCGAGCCGCAGAAGCCAATCATCGCGTCGAGCCAATTCCTCACCAAGCCAGAGGGAGCTATCGCGGATTTCGGAGGGATAAGAGCCCAAGGAATTGTTCGGCACTGCAGAAGCATCGCCATTGGCCTTGGAACCGGACTCTTGCATGACAGTGCTACCTGCCGGTCAGTGACGAGGAAGGAATATTCGTGAGTTGAAATTGATTCTGCATGATGATCTTTGCATCGGCCCGCAGTGTGGCCGAAAAATCGAATAGCTGATCGACCTGTTCATTAAGCACCACCTGCGCCTCGATTAACTGGCCAGGCCGCGCGAATCCGCGAAACCGGGCCCGAATTACTTTTACCAACACACCGAGCGCATACGGGTTGTGATCCGGGTCGCTCGTATCGTAATCCTCCATCGGATTATATTCCCCCGCACTCAATATACCCGCGCTTTGAGTCGACATCTCTTGCATCATTGCACCCGGAAAAATCGGGGCGCCGGGAAAATGTCCGGCAATAAAGAACTCGTCGCCGGTCAATGACTTGCGTGTTACCACTTCACGCTTGGTGATCGAAACGATCTCATCAACCAGCAAATACGGGGAGCGGTGATGCAGATATCCCTGCGGCGTGTCAAAACGGTGCTGATACGTATTCATCCGCAAACAATCCCACGGCTTGAGTAAGGACCGAAAATACCTCAGGCGAACTTGTGCCCAGATAGTACGCCCGAATACCGCCATCGGCCGAGACGGCAGACTAGCACACCGCACGCGTCAAATCCACTACTTGTCTTTCTTCCTCGCCTCAAGGTAACGCTGAAATGCCTTGAGCGTTTCGCCGCTCACATGGTGTTCAATGCCCTCTGAATCGGTCATTGCGACCGCATCACTTACCCCGAGCGCCTGAAGGAACGCGAAAACAATCTGATGACGCCGTTTTGCCGCCTTAGCCATACGTCGCCCTTTCCCGGTGAGATGGATGGGGCGGTAAGGCGCCGCCTCAGCGAGACCCTCACGTTTAAGACGAAGTACCGTCTTGGTGACCGTCACATGACTAACACCGAAGTGCTTCGCCAGGTCAGCCCCTCGGCAAACCCCTTTTTCCTCGATAAGCGAAGCGATCGCCTCGACATAATCTTCTGCCGTTTCACTTGCATGATCGTGTCGCGTTCGATCAAAAGGTTGCGACTTCTTTTTCGCGTCTGTAGGTGGCATCAAAATTCTCTCTTCTCACCGGATCACCCGCTTGACAAAATTTTAGCCAAGGCTAAACTAATGTCAAGGTTTAGCCATGGTTAAATTTTCCTGCCTCACCCGATAACTCAGAAGGCGATGCTCTCATGCCCTCGATTGCTAACGTCAAACCGAAACGTGCCGGATTTACCCTCGTCGAATTGCTCGTCGTGATTGCGATCATTGGCATTCTGGTTTCGTTGATCTTACCGGCTGTAGGAGCCACGCGCGGCATGGCTCAAAAGGTGCAATGCGCAAGCAACCTGAAGCAACTCGGTCTCGCCTTGCACAATTTCGAATCAAATCGCGGATATTTTCCACCCGGATACACTTCCGCTTCCACGGGAGACGACGCGGCTTCCACGCGAGATGCCGAAACATGGGATGCCCCACCCGGGTGGGGCTGGGCCAGCTACCTGCTACCCTTCCTCGACGCAGAGCATCTGGCAGATGCGATTTCATATGAGACGCCGCTCTGGGATTCAAGACATCAGGACTCGATCGCGCAGACGATTCCATCCTTCCTATGCCCATCCTCTGAGAGTGATGCGATCTCATTCGCCGTAGCCGACGCATCCGGCAACGCGCTCTCAATCGATGGATCGACCGTTGAGCTAGGACGTGCAAATTACGTCGCCAGTCACGGACAGGAGTCCTGTTGGGGTGAGTGTGGGGCGAGTGAGACAGGAACCGTATTCACAAACATCTATACGAGTGACACCCAAGAAATCGTGATTGCCGGAGAGGCGGCACGGGTTGCGGACGGCCCGTTTTACCGCAACTCACGAACACGCGTCCGCGATGTCCGCGACGGGCTTTCCCGCACAATTTTTTTGGGTGAACACGCTGCCGAGTTGAGCGACAAGGCCTGGGCCGGTGTGGTTCCGGGGGGATACGCGCACCCTCGATTTTCCACTCCTGAAAACGGACCCGACGCGGCGGCCACCCTGACTCTGGTTCACGCCGGGCCATCGGGGGGGGAACTCGATATCACCGGAGAGCCGATCATCCATCCGATCAACTTTCCCACCTTTCATGTGGGCCAGATGTATGCCTCACATGCTGGCGGTGGCAACGTGATGCTCGGCGATGGGAGTGTGCGTTTCGTTGCCGATGATGTGAACCTGTTGGTCTGGGCCGAGTGGTCGAGCATGGCCGAAGGAGAAGGTGGGGCAAATCTCGAGTGATTGGTCGTATCGACATATCGCGTTTCACTGTTCTGCTGCTGGTTCTGCTGCTGATTGCACTGACCGGGTGCAGCGATTACCAAGGGATCTCGCCCACGGCCTATCAGTATGCAAAAGCGCTCTACAACGTGACCAACCGCAGGCGGAGCGAGAAACTCGATGAGGTCAACGATCTGATCACTTCGTCGAAGACCGAAGGCACAATCACAACCCAAGAGGCTGACTGGCTGCTGGAAATCGTCGACGATGCCCGGGAGGGCAATTGGGAAACGGCCCAGAAAACGTCTCGCCAGATGATGCGTGACCAAGTCCAAAAGCCCTGAAAATGTATTGATTACAGTGGGTTTTCTGTCGCCGAACATAACGCTGCCAACTTGACAGGCTCGGCTGGGCTTGGTCTAGTGAATTCGTCCGCCAGCCAGCCAGACTCTATCATGGTACGCCAGCGATATCCCCTCGCCAGCCCTTCCGTTTCCACGCGGTGCCAGCGAATCTCGACAACCTCTTTTGTCTTGTCCAGGCTACTGTTTCAATTGGCGCGAACCCGCCGGCGCCACCAGGAGATTCCAATATGAGATTACGGTCTTTGTGCATCATCTTTCTAACTAGCTACCTTTGGATTGCGTTGTCGCTAGACGCTTCTGCCCACTTCAGTTGGCTCTCAGTGGATCAGAAAGACGGAAAGCCGGTTGTAAAACTCCATTTCTCTGAAGCGGCTCACGTGGAGGGTGCACATATCCCGGAGAAAGTCGGCGAGAGCGAATTACTCGTCTGGGATGCTGCAGGCCTCAAAGACAGTGTTACCACCGAGATGATTGAAACAGACGATGGTGTCAGTCGGGAAGGGGAATTGCCACGCGATATCGCTTGCAGTGTGCAAGGAACCTGCACCTATGGAATCTATCACTCCTTTTTGCTGACCTACTATCCGAAAGCGATCTATATCAAGAATCGCAGTGAAATGCCCGCTGTTTCCCGCGCAGCCAATCAGAAGTTCGATATCGTGCCAGCGTGGCACGAATATGGTCTAGAAATAACAACTCTTTGGGAAGGAAAACCGCAGCCAGGCGTAACGCTCTCGGTGATTGGACCCGATGAAGAAGAAAAACAGCTAGAAACGAACGCAAAAGGGCGAGTTCTGATCACCGACGTGCCGCCGGGCCTCTATGGATTTCGTGCACATTTTGTCTCACCAGACTCGGCAGGTGAGCACGAAGGCAAACCCTATGATGAAGAGCAACACTTTGCCACACTGACGCTGCGTATTCCCGAAGATGATACTTCGGCGGCGGACGCGTCTAAAATTTTTATCCCGAATCCGATCGCCAGTTTTGGCGCAGCGACCAACGATGGCTATCTCTACGTGTATGGGGGTCATACGGGACGCGCACACTCGCACAGTCGACAGAATCTATCGCCGCATTTTATCCGCATCCCCTTGGAGGGTGAGACCGACTGGGAAAATCTTCCGATGCAGACCCACCTGCAAGGCCTGGCACTTGTCGCCCACGGCAAGCACCTTTATCGCGTCGGTGGACTCAACGCACGCAACGACATTGACGACGAGGCAGATCTCTATTCGGTGAAAGATTTTGCACGCTACGACCCAACCAAGGGCACGTGGGAATCGCTGCCAGACATGCCGACCCCCCGCTCATCGCATGATGCCGTTGTGGTGGGCAATAAGTTATTTGTCATGGGTGGATGGTGGCTTGAGGGAGATAGCAGCGACGGCGACTGGCATGATACAGCGCTTGAAATTGATCTTTCCGCCGAACAACCAGAGTGGAAGGTGATTGAGGATGTGCCCTTTGAGCGTCGTGCCCTGGCGACTGCCGCGCTCGATGGCAAGGTCTATGTTTTGTGTGGCCTTACGTCGCTGGCAGAGGTAAGCCAGGAGGTAAATATCTATGATCCGGAGACAGAGACCTGGACGAAGGGTCCTGATTTCCCCGGAGAGGGCATGCACGGTTTCGGCGTCTCGGCCTGGGGTTCGGGCCCGCATGTATTGGCAACTGGCCTCGACGGTATCGTCTACCGATTGGCGAGTGATCAAAAGGATTGGGAAAAGGTGACTCAACTTGACCAGGGTCGCTTCTTCCACCGGTTACTTCCGGCGGGGGATCGCAAATTTGCGATGGTCGGCGGCGCTTCGATGAGCGGACACATCAACCGGGTCGATTTCGTTGAAATCGACCAGTAGTCGCTCCGCAAAAAATTATCCCTAGCTGCCGCGTATCGCTCGCCCATATATAGGGCGATTTCGGTTGCTTTTGATCCACAGTTGACTAAAATCTGTGCATCGGATCCACAATCCGATAGGGCTCTTGTCCGCAGTGCGTCTGTTAGCTCCTCACGACGCTGCAAAGCGCCCTCCCGCCAGCCGGAGCATTTCTTCTGAAAGTGCACCGTTCCAGCTAGCAAACACCCGCGCAAGCCAGCGAAGTTTTATCCCCTAGCGAGCCAGCGTTTTTTCAATCGAATCGGCCGGATCCTTTGTGCAGCCAGTCACAGAACGGCACACCATCCACACTCGAGGCACATTCGAGCGGCATCTTTACTGGGCAATGGGGTGAGTGGGATCAAGCTGTTTCATTCACGAAAATGGCCGCACTAACCCCACCAACAGCCCCACCAACAGCCCCGCCAACAGCGCACCAACAGTGAGCGTGCAATTCCGCGTGAATGATCGATAAAAGACAACGGAAAAATATTCTGTTTTTTCCGAAGTAGCGCTTGTGTTAAATCAAAATGGAGTTACAATGAGTCCTAATGAGACTGATTCTCATTATTAATAGCTAGCCAAGATCCATTTTTTTGTGTGTTTCTGTTTGTTTTGAAGCATCACCGGATCACGTCCGCTATGATCGCCAGCCCGAGGCATTTCTTCTTTTGCCCGCCTCCAGCCAGCTGAGCCCACCCCCCAAGCCCGCCAGCATTAGCTCTTCAGGGATGGAAGCTGCGACTCTCTCTTTTTTTGAGAAATAAGCACGCTCGTCACGCTTGGATCGCCCCGTTCAGATCATCAACTCAGAAATCTGATTGGGACGAGAATTGTTTGACACGTTGCTTATTGACCAGAAATCAAGAAAGGAGAGGGCGAATTTAGAACAAACAATATCAATTTTGATTGAGCCGCCGTCGGTTCAATCGATTCGATCCATTTCATTTTATTTTTTCTTTTGGAGACTTAGTCTAATGAGAAACTTGATTTTGACATTCAGTGTTTTGGCGATCGCCTGCTTCATCGCAGCGCCCGTTTTCGCCGTGGATGCCACATCGTTTGCCGACCCATCCGGATGGAGTGTTGGTGATGCTGGCACAAGCTACAACGAATGGGATGTGCTTGCTGGCAGTGCCGGAAACGCTCCGGACGTTGGAACCAACTATGGTGCTTCCACCCTCAGCACCGTCTACCCCGGATATACCTCGGGATCCGACAATTTTTACTCCCATGCGAGTGACTTCTCGGCCACCGCATCGATGGATACTCCCTCGATCGCCGGTAGCTCCGGAACGCACGTCATCGTGCAGACTGCAGCGACGCTTGGAATGATGGGTGCGAGCATTTCATCGATGCAAATTGACGCTGGTGGAACACTTTACAGTCCGTTTGCCGAAAGCACGTTGTTCCTCGGCACCGTGAGCAGTTCCTACGGCCCGGTAACGCAGAAGGAATCGAGCTACTCCTTCATGCTGCCCGGTGGGACATCGAGCTTTAGCATCAGCTGGATGAACCCGCAGCACTCTTCGTTTAAAGCACTGCGTGTTGACACGAATGCTGTGCCAGAGCCCTCCAGCATTGCCATGTTAGGTGTTGCTGCCATGGGTCTTGGCCTCGTCGCGCGACGTCGCCGAAATGGCTAAGTTGATGTATTAATCGAGAGAAACAACTCTCACGGTGATCGGGCGGACACCACGCCCGATCACCCGAGAGTTTTTAATAAACGAACATGAACATGGAAGACATGAAACACAGCGCAAAAAATTCCTTTCCAAAGAAAATTACTTGCGGCTTCACCCTGGTAGAGCTTCTCGTAGTGATCGCCATTATCGGCATTCTTGTGGCATTACTATTGCCTGCCCTGGGATCGGTCCGCGAAGGCGCTCGGCAGGTGTCGTGCAAGAGTAATTTGAAGCAAATCGGAATTGCAATGGCGCTGTTCAATGAGAAGAAAAATCGTCTTCCCAATGCCCGGATGCCAATCGAGTGTAATGCGGAAAATCAATCTGACCTTCAGCCGCCGGGTATCCAACAAGGGCAATCGATCACCATGGCGATCGGCAATCTCGGATTCCCTGACGCTGCGGCGAGCGTTCCCGGACCGCTAATGCAACTCCTTGCGTTTACCGACATGAGCCATCTCTGGGACCAATATCAAGTCTTTGCAAGCCCGGATGGATTCAGCCTGAATGCGGAAGAAAATGAAGAGGTGGTCAGCAGTGTGGTCCCTCTTTTTCTCTGCCCGTCGATGCAGCACGAGTATTCAGCCACCGCGGGACAATCCGGACCCACAAGTTACTTTGCGAGCACTGGCACCGGACAACCGAACTCACTTTATAATTACGATGGCGCTATCAACTGGACCCAGTTTATTCGCACCAAGAGCATTCCTGACGGAGTGAGCCGCACGCTTGCCTTCGGTGAGACGGACTGGTGGGGTGGAGAGAGTGAGGGTCCTACGTGGCCCGGAGGCTATTGGTCCAACGACTTGGGTAGCACCTATGGACAAGGAAATATCTGGATATTTAACAGAGAAGATAAACCCGTATTTTCGCCAACCGAACCTGCATTGCCCCGACACTACATCAGTAGCTATCGAAGCGATCACCCCGGTGGCGTACATTTTTTAATGGTGGGTGGCTCAGTCCACTTCATCGATGACTCGGTTGATAAAACGGTCATGGACGCGTTAGCGACACGCGCCGGAGGAGAGGCGCAAGATCTAGCCGGGCTCGACTGACCGATTGCACAAAAAGCAAAATTCTCTGTCGATTAGCCCAAACCGCCCTTTTCACTTATTGAGATTTGACGTATAACACTATTGAGATTAAATCTCAATAGTGCAGCCAGCCGAAAGCCAGCGTCTATGAATAGCTTTGACTTTAACCACAAGGGACCGCTGGTGATGCAAGAAAACGAGCAAAATGTGACCACCGATCATGCATCGGATCAGCAAGCGAAGATTCTCCGCTCCGAAGACCTGTTCGAAGGACGCCGGCAGATATTTATTGCTCACGGAACTGAGATTTATCGTTTGCTCCACACCAAAAATGGAAAATTAATCCTTCAAAAGTAGCGAGATTCCTTTTCTTCTATCGACGACTCAACCTGAATGGAATCATTTCATGCAAACAAATCAAATCCAAATCGTTAAGCTGCTCAGTCAGGGAAAGTACCAAGAAGTCCTCAATGCACTCTCGCATGGTGACCACACGGAGGTTATTCCGGAGGGCCGAATATCTGAAATCCGCGGTCTTGCTCACTATGGTCTGCTCGATATCCCGTCCGCGATACATCACCTGGAAATTGCCACCACCATGGTGCCACTTTCCGCTGTTGCGCAGCTTTCGCTTGCAAGTTGTTATCTGAATCAAAAATTCCCTTTGGCTGCCGAAGCAATCTATCGTCACTTGAAGACGCGAAGTGACGTCTACGATGGCAAGACCTTATGCACCGGGGTCGCCGAAGGACTGACGCGACTAGACCTCCACACCGAGGCACTGAGTGTCTGTCATCGCGGTTTGCTGCAATACCCGGAATCGCATCGATTGAACTTTCTCTGCGGTATTAACCTGCGGCAAGATGGAAATTCACCATATGTCACAAGGGACTATTTTCGTCGCGCTGTCCGACAAAATCCCGAATCGCCGCTTTATGCCATCGAATATGCAAAGGATTGCCTGGAGACAGACGACTTCGAAGACGCTTTTGAGACCATGCGTCCGATTGATCCGGCGAATATTTCATGCGTGGCGTTGCTCCAGAGATTGCGGCTTGTTTACGACCGCCTAGGCGATGAAGCAATGACTGAATGCTGCGACGACCAACTCCGCGCCATTTATTATCAGCGGCAATCGAAATACAGCTAGACGAAAGTGTTCGGCTCCATAAAATAGGGTCTTCACCGTCCGTCGTGGAAATCTTTATGGAGCATGCACACTATGTCTTTGGCGCCGTTGGCTCGGGTCCTGGCTCTGCTTTTACTGTTCGGGGCAACCTTCAGCTTAATTATTCCATCGCGAATTGCAGACGGTAGTTGGCCCAAATTCCAGGGACCGGACACGCCCGGTCAAATCCCCGCGTCTCTGCCACTCACATGGGCTTCCCGTGAAGACATGGCCTGGACGACCATCCTGCCGGGATACGGTCAATCGAGCCCTGTGATCTGGGGTGACATGATCGTGCTGACCAGTATTGAGGGACCGGAAAAAGAAACCGGCATTGTCGTATGCCTCGACAAGCAGACTGGTAAAGTGAAGTGGAAAAAAGAAATCCAGACTGCCTCTGGTGCGAAAAATAATAACTACGTCTCTCGAGCTGCACCGACTCCAATCATCGACGCGGATCGGATTACCGTATTATTCGAGGGCGGCAACCTGCTTTCACTCGATCATCAAGGAAATATAGTGTGGCAGCGAAATCTGGTTGATGATTTCGGAGAGATTAAAGCTCGACACGGACTTTCAGCCTCCCTGGAACAAAACCAGGATACGGTGTTTGTCTGGATCGAACGAGAAAATGAACCTTATGTATTGGCTGTCGCGAAGACCGATGGGACAGACCGCTGGAAGGTGCCGGGTCTGGGGGTTACCAGTTGGAGCAGCCCCAGACTCGTCCCTGTCGCAGAGCAAGCCCATCTTGTGCTAAGTGGCGTCGGCAAACTGGTTGGCTTCGATCCGAAAAGCGGCGAACGACTATGGGAAATTGACGACATCAGCGGCAACTCCACTCCGACGCCAGTGCCGGTCGGGGACGGCCGCTTTCTGATCGGCGCAACCACCGGACGCTCCGGTGGCGGTGCAGGGAAAGCCGCCCGATCCAACGGCTTGGTGAAAATTGAACGCAGTGAGAGTGGCGAATTCAAGGCCGATTTTCTGTGGCGATGTAAACGGGCGACCTCTTCTTTCGGCTCGCCGCTTGCCCACGAGGGCCTCGCATACTTCGTCAACCGCCAAGGCGTGATCTATTGCATCCGTCTTGCCGATGGAGAGGAGCAATTCGCCGAGCGGACTGCCGACAGCGTTTGGGCAACGCCATTTGCCGCCGGGGAACGACTCTATTTCTTTGGCAAAAAAGGGACCACCACGGTTATCAAAGCGGGAAATGTTTTTGAGCAATTAGCCGTCAATGAACTGGCTACCGATGCGGAAGAAGGCGAATCGGCGACCGAAGCGCCCGCACGCGGTGGTCGAGTGCTCTATGCGGCGGCGGTCGATGATGGTGCGATCTTTCTACGAACCGGCAATCGCCTGTTTTGCATTCGCTAAATTAATTCTGACCGGCCTAATTGTTTGCAACCCACTGCACGAGAAATTATCGGGCTCCACTCACACAGTGAACATCAATTTGCAATCGGGCCTGCTGGCGTTGCAACTGATCGATTATCTCCGCGAGCCATCGACTAGCCTCCGCGCGATCCTCCGCGGGAAACTGCTCTAGCTTGAACGAAGTGGTCAACTCCAGAAATTGATCCAAGCCCAACTGGGTACTGTCAAATCGGATCGTTTCCTGACGTATTTCACTGAAACCGGCCTGCTCTAATAAGCCTGGTATCTCGCGTCCAATATTTCGATTCCCTCCGCCTTGCCTTTGACGGTGTGCAGCCTCGGCAAGGAACTGGGTGAATTCGCAATTCTCCGGGGCACACGCAAGATCCCGATCATCGACGTCAACAATCAGCACACGACCACCCGGTCGCAAGACACTTTGAATGGATTGCAGCGCGGCCATCGGGCGATCGAGATGCTGGAATAAAAAGCGTGCGTATGCAAAATCGAATTGTGCTGTTTGATCCAGGCTGTAGACGTTTCCCTTTTGAAATGAAACGTTTTTTGCAGCAGGCGTTACCGCTCTTTTCTGTGCTTTTTGCAAAAGAGAATCATTCAACTCGACCCCGACGATACTTCCGCATTGCAGTAAAGCCGCGATTTGGCTTGTGATGACACCCGTGCCGCAGGCAACGTCCAGCACGCTGCTATTCAGATTCAATCCGTGACGGCGCAATGCTGCTTGCTCGATTGGCCAAGCGACCTCCGCCTGAAAATTAAGTCGCGCTAATTCTCGCGCATTATCTTGAAACCCTCCATAGCTGTAGGTTCCAAATTCGCTCACTACACTTGAAGAGAATTCACTCATCACCGAAAACCTTTCGCTTTAAAAGTGTTTTTGTATCGCTTAACCATGGTTACTGGCTACCGTTTCCAGGATTTCCTGGAAAGGAGAACCGACCTTTCTCAGGTGCTCCAGGTCACTCACTTCTAATCGCATCACTCGGCGAATACCGTTCGGATTACCGTCTGTGACGATGCCCATATCATGAAATCCAAGCCTGTGATAAAGCCGACAAAGGCGTGGACGAGCCCAGCAAAAACAGGCTTTACATCCCTTCCGCAACAAATTGTGACAAGCCGCAGTCGAAAGCTCCAGATTGAGCCAAATGCCGCGGTGCTCAGATGCAATCGCTAACCGATCACAGACACCCAGTTGATCCGTGCGGTATCCCGCTCCGAATCCGGATGCAAGTGCTTTTTGCAAAGCGCTGGGCCTCTGTGTCATGCTTGAGACAGGGCCGCAGCGAATGGTGCCTACGAGTCGGCCACCGGCATAGGCTGCAAAGAGTGAAAGTTTTTCGTCGAGACTGTCGCCAATAATGCGGCGCCGATGATCGATACCGTCAACCGAGTCTAAGTGGAACTCCTCCGAGAGGATTTTATATCGGAATCTCTGTATTTCCCTGATTTCTGCTTTACTTGTGACCGGTGTGATTAAAGGTTTGGCCGGTGAGATACATATCATGACAAGCCTCGCGTCGAAGTCTCTTAGTTCCTGAGAAGGATTGCCATCTGTTGTAAGCACCGGACAAATCGCCAGCTTGATTACTTTATTTCGATGCTGCGAATCGTCAGGCGAATGTCAAAGATGAGCCCAATCAGGCAAAACGCGAGAATTTTGATAGATATCGGGCGACGGCTATCTCGGTCGGACGGAGCGCCCGCAAATTCGTCTGTCCAACAATCAGAAAAAGTCCATGCTGGCAATCCGTAACCGAGCGATTGGCAATCAGCCGAGACCGGAAAGATTACAGACCTGATACGTCACCAATGATGCGAGGTAAGCGAGGCACGACATAAAGGTAAACTGCAAAATGGCCCACTTCCATGAACCGGTTTCCCTGCGGGTTACCGCTTGCGTCGGCAGGCACTGCATCGCCAGCACAAAAAAGACCAAAAAGCTCAAACTTGTCGCAGTGGTGAACACCGGACTTCCATCGGGTCGCTTTTGACGGCGGAGCGTCTCGATCAGCGTGGTTTTATCTTCCGCCGCGTCTTCTCCTATCCCATATACGATCGCCAGGGTCGAGACGACCACCTCGCGGGCTGCAAACGAGGTCATCACTCCGATATTGATCTGCCAGTCGAATCCTAACGGGGCGAAGATCGGTTCAACCCAACGCCCTACCCTCCCGGCCACCGAATACTCAATTTCTGCCTGAGCCACCCGCTGGCCCACTGCATCGTCGCCGACAGTTGCAGCACCCTGTTCAATCTGTGCCAACTCACTTGCGGGTATCTTTGGATAGGACGCCAACGCCCAGAGCACCACCGAAATGACCAGAATCACCGTGCCCGCCTGCCGAACAAAGATAATCGCCCGATCGAGCACGGTAAGCAGCGCGTTCCGCAGACTCGGCACCCGATATGCAGGCAACTCAATCACCAGCGGTTCGGCTTCCCCGGGGAGAATTGTTTTCTTGAGCAACCAGGCTGAGATGAGCGCGGCAGCAATTCCTAGCAAATAGGCCCCAACAAACACCAATGCAGCCTTGAACGGAGAACTTGAAAAAAGAAGTGCTGCGATCATGGCATAGACCGGCAATCGGGCCGAGCAAGTGAGCAGTGGCAACACCAGGATCGTAGTCAACCGATCTCGCCAATTTTCAATAACGCGGGCAGACATGATCCCGGGAATCGCACAGGCGTGGGCCGAGAGCATCGGGACGAAAGCCTTGCCTGGAAGTCCAACCCGACGCATCAGTCGTTCCATGACAAACGCGGCTCGAGCCATATAGCCACTGTCTTCCAGCAGAGAAAGGAAAAAAAACAGAATGCAGATCTGAGGCAGAAAGATCAGCATGCCTCCCACACCAGCTACCACACCATCCGCCAGCAAACTCCGCAGTTCGTCAGCCGGTAATAACGCCACGCCCGCAGAACATACAACAGCCACGGTGCTGCTCAACCAGTTCCAGGAGACAAAGGCAAATCGGTAACCAATCCAAAACGTGAGCATTGCCACGGCAAACATCACTGTCGCCCAAAGAAAAGGCACAGTCTTGACCGCCGGCACCACACCTTCGACCCAGCCGCTTAAATCCGCAAAAGCACCGTCGACCAGATCCATCGGAAGCGACGCGAAGGAAAAGATCATGTAGAACACCGCGAGCATCAAGGCAACGAAAGCGACAACACCCCATACGCCATGCGTGAGCACCCGGTCAATCGCGGCCGACCTTACACCCGCGCGGGCGGGTGGACGACTCGTGGCAGCAGTAATCTTCTCCGCCCAGTCAAATCGCGCCGCAAAGTGGCATCCGCTGCAACCGGTCGTACAGCAGGGAAACGGATCGACGACGTCGAGTGGCCCCGCGACAACCTTTGCAAGCTCGGCTTTGAGTGCTTCCATCCCCTCACCGGTTTTTGCGCTTACCGCAATGACCGGGCACTTCAACTCGGCCGCAAGGGCATCGCAGTCGATCGCGGCCCCACTACTACGGGCCGCATCGATCAGATTCAGCGCAACAACCGTCGGGCGATGCAATTCGAGAATTTCGCTAGCTAAAAACAGATTGCGCTGCAGTTGAGTGGCATCGAGAACTAACAGCACCGCAGACAGATTCGGCTCGTCATCCAGTTTACCGGTGAGAATATCGCGGGCGACATGTTCCTCAGCGCTAAGCGGATCAAGGCTGTAGAGTCCGGGCAGATCAATTAGTTCGACACGTTTTTCGCCCAGCCGGATTGACGCCTTGCGGACGTCAACCGTAACACCGGGATAGTTCGCCGTTTGAGCACGCAGACCGGTAAGACGGTTAAACAGAAGGGTCTTGCCGGCATTCGGGTTACCGGCCATGGCGATACGGGGCGCTGCGGCGACTATACTCATTGGGTTTCCTCGCCTGAAGGGCGACTTTGCTCTGACTCGGGTTCGACCGAAATCTGATCGGTGACGCTGCGCGAGATACCGAGTCGCGTGCCCGCGACCGACACAATCAGTGGATTGCCAGTGCTGACAACCTCAAGCGACTGCTGTTCGCAGAGGCCAAGTCGCTTGAGTCGCGTTACCTCTGGACCCTCACCGTCCACAAAGAGCACGCGAAATCGACCTGGACGTAAAACTTCTGATAGCAGGGCCATGGATCGCCTCATCGGGTATCGGGCGGTGGCGAAGGATAGGGCCGTTGGCTGCGCCGGGCAAGGAACAAACGCATCGAGAATACTAGAAACTAGGATACTTGCGCCGCTGCGTTTGACAAGACCGATAGCGTGATGCAAATCAGTTAGCGCCAACCCATCCGCTACCCCTTCGACGAAACTTACTGGTGTGAAGGTAATCCGTCGCCCAATTTTGCAGGACTCGCTTTGCCATCAACCCGCGTCAGCACCGGTGGCTTCCAACTGCCATCGAGTACACTTCGATCTGGTGCATAAAGTCGCATCGTGAGCCCAAGTGTGCCCTGCGATGGCGATGGAAGCCAGTTCGACTCTTTATCCTTGCCTGGCGATTCGGACTGAATATAGATATCGAGTGATCCATCGTCATTAAACTCCAAGGGGTCTCGATCGCCGATCGCAAATCGGTTGAGCGGATTGGCCACCTGAAACCCTTCATTGTCATACATGGTGATCGACCAGAAGGCCTCAGCCGGCGGCAGCTTGTCGGTATCAAAGTGCATAACGTAATGTTGATCTCCGGTGGGTGTCTTGCCACGCGAATCGGAGACCGCCAGCGGATAAACCGCATCGATAGGCTTGTTACAGCCTAGTCCCGCCAACGCGACCGTCGCGCGCTGCAGGTAATCCGCACCGTAAACACCGGCATTCTCGCGCATCACTGACCAACCATTTTCCATGGCGCCGATCTCGGAGAGGTGCGACTTGATCATTTTTAGCCCTTTATCCGCCGCTTGGTCGATGGCAGCTTTCGCAGAGGGGCTCAAGCTTTCGTAATCGAAATCTTTTCCCGGTTCGAGGCCCACGTATTTCATCCGCGCTACAATATCGGCATCGGTGATATGAGGTCGATGCAGTTTCATCAACTCAGCAGCATACTTAAAAAAAGCTTTGGCCGGCATGTTGTTCACCTGATCAAGCGGCGGCGTTTTCATATCGACATTTGGATCGACCTTGCCGCCCTTCGCGGGGATCACCTTACCCTTTCGATCGAGCGTGCTAAGCTTCATGCCATCCTGAAACTTGTGCACCTGCGGATACGTTTCAACCGACGACTCGGTGCGGCCAATCATCCAAGTGTAAGGGGTTGGCGAGTCGATGCGAGTGACGCCCTCCGGCAGTTCGCCATCCCATCCGGGCGGTACGAAAGCGAACTGTGCGGCACCAGTGCCAGTAGTCCGCCACCCGGGAACGGCAAACACATCCGTCCACATATCGAGCATCGGCAGCATATAGTAGCGACCGCCCGAGTCGGGCACGCTAACGATTACCGGCCCTTCGGTCATATCGGCCCAAAGTGACGTATAGAGAGTATCGAAATTTGGCCGCACAACAGTGCGAAAATCAGCGTCGGGAAAAGCACGAAAATGATACAACTGGTTCATCGGGGCAGCCAAACTACCCTCCTCGGACGACGCAACATTCGTCATCTGCAATCGGGTAATGTCCATTGTTACCAGCGGATAGAGATAGATATACGCATCTATCGCTGCGGCCTCATCCCGTTGCCTTTCATTCATTTCAGCCCCAGCAGCAATACCGTTTGCCATGATTACTGATATCCATAACAGCGTTCCGCCAAGATGATGCATTATTTCCACCTTCCAACACAGTGATTATTTGGCCCAAAGGTAATTCAGACTAAAAGAAAATTGTTAGATAACAAGCCGCCAAGATATAAATGGGGCGCAATGACCAAATGTGCCACGCCCATCATTCGCGCAAGTCGTACGGTGTGTCTATTCTTCAAACAACCGGTAGCCGGTCGGGTTATCCGGTAGAAAGAGATGAAAGCCAGACTCGGCAAAGGTCGCAAACGCGTTGATTAGGATGATTGCACCAAACAGCCAGAAGATCACCCAGGAATACCATTCCAGGCGAAGTGTCTTTTTTTTCATTCCGCTAGCCGAATTTTCTTCTTCGACCCCCGGCGAATGCAAAATCGGAGACCGCCCGAAAATCAACATCAGCCCGCTCACTACAAGCACAACTAGAGAGACGACCACCGACCAGGAATAAAGATGCATACCCAGCACCGGACTTCCGTATCCAGGATCTCCGGGCTGAACGTGCAACAGCACCTGTCTGGTCGCAATGGCTAATCCGGCAACCGCCGCAAGAATTGACATGCCATAGCCGAGTCCCATCACTGAAAAACCTTGTATTCGTGCATAGTGCCCATGAGTGATCACAAAGACCGAGCCCATTGCCGCAAGAATCATGGCCATGCGCTGTAATACGCAAAGTGGGCATGGAAACTCGCCAGCGACAAACTGAACGAAGAGTGCTCCGATCAACACTCCGCATATCCCCAGGATACAGAAGTGCAGAATAGCGAACTCAATCCGTCTCCATAGTTTCGATATTGGGTGCTCGTCATTCTGAGGAGAAACATCATTCATGCTATTAATCCGATTTACGGCCTCTTCACTTATAGACTGATATCCAATTGATCCGTTGCATGGTGAAGAAACAGCAGCACGATGGATACCAGAGAAAGAAAATAGACCAGCACCGTCGACCAAGCATGACGTCGAAGCGTCAGCATCAGCAACACAAAAAGACAGAAGAATATTCCACTCGCAATCATCGTTTCTCCGCCGTGTTCAAGATGGACTTTCCCATACTACCGTCACTAAGACATTCAGTCATTGAAATATCAAAGGTGATTGAAGGATTGAGCTTGCTGCTTCACAACGGGCTTGTCTGCCGGATTCGCTTTAAAGTAGTCGACGCCCGCCTTGATATCGTCCAGCAGCAGATCAGCCATCTCGCGCGTAAAATCTCGCTTAACGAGAATCCGCTGAAACCCGGTCTCCGAAAGTTCACCCGTCAGCGGATAAGCCGGAACCTGCCAGCCACGCATCCGGAGGCGATCTGCAAGATCATACAGGGTAAACCCGGGATCGCAGCCCTTCTGAATTCGCCAGACAACCGCCGGAATGCCATGCTGCGGATTACCATCATGGATCACCTCAAAATCTTCATATTTCTCGATTGCTCGGCCGAAATACTGCGCCACCGAATGTGAGCCCCCATGGATCCTTGCGTAACCCTCGCGGCCAAGCCGAATGAAGTCGTAATACTGGGCAATCACCTGCCCGGCGGGTCGCGAAAAATTTATCTGAAATGTCGGCATGTCGCCGCCAAGATAACTGACATGAAAGACCAGCTCGTCTGGCAAATCGTTTTGCTCCCGCCAAAGCACCCAACCCACACCAAGCGGAGCAAGTCCAAACTTGTGCCCTGAGGCGTTGATTGATTTGACTCGTTTGAGCCGAAAGTCCCAGGGCTCATGGTCCGGATCAGTGAAGGGGACAAGAAATCCACCGCTCGCACCATCAACGTGGATCGGTACATCCAAACCAGTCCTTAGCTGCAGATCGTCAAGCGCCTCGCTGATTGCCAGTACATCTTCGTACAGACCGTGATATGTCACCCCTAGTGTGGGGACAACAAAAATAGTGTTTTCATCAACTTGCTTCAAAACATCTTCGGGACTGATGCAGAGATTTTCATCAGTCATCTCAATTTCACGCAACTCTATATCCCAATAGCGGGCGAATTTCTTCCAGCAGATCTGCACGCTCCCGCAAACCATGTTCGGCTTGTCGTACGGCTTACCAGCCGCTTTCTGCCTTGCCCGCCACCGCCACTTGGCGGCCATTCCACCGAGCATTGCCGCTTCGCTACTGCCGATGGTGGAACAGCCGACCGCGCCTCCCGGTGCATTCCAGAGGTCGGCCAGTAGTCGAACGCAGCGGCGTTCAATTTCTGCCGTTTGCGGATATTCATCTTTGTCAATCAGATTCTTATCTATCGCCAGGTCCATCAATTGATGGACCTGTGTGCTCTCCCAGGTCTGGCAAAACGTCGCTAGATTTTGCTTGCTATTGCCATCCAATAGCAACTCGTTTTTCAAAATTTGAAAAATCTGTTCCGGCGCCTGCGTATGCTGGGGAAAATTTTTCCTCGGCAGGGGACTGATCGTAATTTCATCCGCGTGATCTTCCACATTAAATGAATCGGGGCCGAGCGTTTCATCGGCATCGTATAATGGCATCGCATTTCCTCTGCGTCAGGCAGGAACCGGGCGTAACTGAATAGCACCGTTAGCGTACCATCGCAGTCAACTGAGACTCAATGGCCCTGCTGATCGCGATACCATGCACTGCAACCGCCAAATGATATTGGCAGCACGGTCGACTACCTAACGCGCACGCGAAATTTCCCGGCGATAGCGACTCAACACGTCGGCTCGAAGCAACAGCCCCACAAGACGCCTGGCGGATCCTGAATTAGTCTCGACCGGCAGCGTTTCCACATCCCAGCTGCCGAAGTCGCGCATTGCTTCCAGCAGGTTCAGTTCCGGAGAGACACTCAAGGGTGATTTCATCACAATATCCTCAGCGTTTACCAGATGCAGTTCAAGATCCGCGTCCAGCACGCGATGTAGATCCTCAGCGCGAATAATACCAATCAAAGTTTCTACAGCGTGGTTCAATTCGTGATGGAATCTCGCACTTCAGTTCAGGCGATCAGCTTGATTTATCCCCGAGGACAAGCTGCCCGCGGCGGGGAAAATAGCCGATCACGCGACCCGGTAAGATCGCGTTGCCGACGATACCCTTAGCGCCCCCCATGACCAGGCCCGCGGCCAGCATTTTTGGAAGATCGCCGCAGCGAAGCGTCATCGCCTGCCCACCGATCTTCGCCTCTAGCATGTGGGTCTCGGTATCAAACTGACCGTAGCCGGGATAAAAATCGGTGATACCGCCTGCTGCCGGAAACGATTGAAGCGAGCCATGCTGAAAGTAAGAAACCTGAGCTCCGGTATCAAAGAACATCCGATACGCAACTTCACCGATTTCCACCTCGATCAACGGAATCCCCATAAATTGGTCGAGGGGAATCACCACGCCCTCAACCGAAAGATCATCCAAAGATAAGATCATCTCACCACTGTCGACGTCGATCCGCACATCAAACCGGTTGATTACATCACTGCCGATCAACCCACAAGTCGGATGATTCGCAAAGCCAGACAACTTTTCTGCATCCATGCCCATATACGAGCTGGGAATTTTGAATGCTTCCCCATCTAGCACAATCGAATCGACCGCACCGAAGCTGGTCGGAGAACCGGTATCGAACATCCATTCAACCCCGTCAATCGCGAGATATAGGTGACCGGTTTCAAATTTCAAGGACAATGTCTGCATATTCGAAACTCAGCGGTGCTTCCAGAGACGGCGGATTACAGAAATCGCGTAACGCACATACGACGACCAAGCGACGGCACTTGTTATACGCTAATCGGGGCCGCCGTGTCATCAGAACATTTTCTCACGTCCGCGTATCGCAGTGCGTCAATGCAGGTGTCAAGCAAAAGATGAGGAACTGTCAAAGAGAACAATCCAATAAAAATGACCTTTATGAGACCTTCACTGCCACTGATTGAGGGAACCATCGCATACACAGCAAAACCCAGCCCGTATGTTGCCAGTGTGGGCAAGAGACCGCGGGCGATAAATACGGGGAGCGTCCCTCCCAGTTGCTTTCGCAAATGAGTCATGCTGCGCACCGAATGTAAACCACAAAAGTAAATGGCAAAAAAGATCAATGGCTCAAAAAAAATGACCCCTGAAAGCAACAGCACACCCTCCCATAGAGCGTGCCATTGGTGGCGGATGAGTTTCAGACCGCACGCAGCACTCCATAAAAGGCCGATCAATATGCCCAACGAAAGAATCGACTGAGGCATCGCAGTGATCGATTCCTCGAACGTTAACACGCTGAAATAATAGAGGACCAGATCGGGCCAAATGACGAGTGGCCCAAACACAACAAGCAGTGCCATGGCGGAGCGATACAACCCACCTCGCCCCAGCCAGTCGTGTGAGAAATGCCAGACTGATAAAGCAAGAAACGCAACAAGTCCAACGCGGGGATAGAGCATCCAGATAGCAAAGGAACCGGCCGCCAGGATCACATAGACACTCAGAAACAAGATCGCCGATCGCTTCGAAGAAATCACCCCCGATTTTTTGGCTACCGCATAATCGAATGACCCGTGGGGGATGCCGAAAACCCCCACGGCAACCAACAGCAAACCAATCGTGACTATCTCGCTACGTGCCATTCCATACGTTGCCACCGCCACGATTAGCATCAAACCAATCGTAATTCTTAAAGCAAGATCC
>JAYZMM010000077.1:0-12495 GCA_036153155.1 Planctomycetota bacterium | reverse complement strand
TATCGAATCGGGTACGGGCAGAGAGTCGCTGAGCTTCCAGCAATTTACCTTGTCCTTTTAGTTGATCGAGTCGCTCCTCAAGTTCGTTTTTTATATCGTCCACCGCGCCGGCCATACGCTCTTGGGGAAGCACAAAATGCTTGCATGGGTAAATATAGAGTTCTTCTTCGGTTGATATTACCTCTCCGCTTGTCGGATTGATCAACGACAGTTGCTCAATATCATCTCCCCAGAACTCGATGCGATATGCAAATTCCTCATAGGATGGCCAGATTTCAACACAGTCACCACGAACGCGAAACTTTCCCGACGCGAATTCAATATCGTTCCGCTCATATAGAATGGAAACAAACCTGGAAAGGACTTCGTCTCGGTCAAAGACGTCTCCTTGCTTTAGATGCACCATCATGTCCCGGTAATCATCCGGCGATCCCAAGCCATAAATACAAGAGACGCTCGCCACCACGATCACATCTCGACGACTTACCAATCCACTGGTGGCCGCTAGCCGTAACCGATCAATCTGCTGATTGATTGATGCGTCTTTTTCGATGTAGATGTCGCGTTGTGGAATATAGGCTTCGGGTTGATAGTAGTCGTAATAGCTAACGAAATAATGCACAGCATTCTGGGGAAAAAATTCCTTAAATTCACCATAGAGTTGGGCGGCCAGAGTTTTATTGTGGCTGAGCACTAGCGCAGGTCGCTGGACTTGTTGGATAACATTCGCCATGGTGAATGTCTTACCCGATCCGGTAACCCCCATCAGTACCTGATCCCGCGAACCACTTTGAAGCCCGCGGACGAGCGCGTCGATTGCGGCGGGCTGATCGCCTGCCGGCTGAAACGGACTGACCAATTCAAAAGACATGGTAGGCAAAGTATAGGGAGCGTGGATGTTGGTAGGTTTCGCCAATTCGACCGGCGGAGTAACTTACCATTATTACCCCACAAGATCGCCTCGACCATGGTCCAGCCGTGCAACCATTTCAGTGCGGTGGCCCTTAAAGGTCGGATGACGCCGGAAATGGCAAATTGAGAACTTGGTATTATAGGATCCATGCATAAAACCGCATTTCACCAGCACACGTGGGGCCCCGCACTGGAAGACGATTGTCGCCAGTTGGTCCGATTGGCAGTCCGTGAAGATCTAGATCGCGGTCACGACTGGACCACCATCAGTTTGGTCCCGGCGGAAAGTCAAAGCGTGGCAGAGGTGGTGGTGCGTGCGGAGGGTGTCGTATCGGGACTGTCCGCAGCTCAAACCGCACTCTGCGAAATGGATACACGAATCCGTTGGAACGCTTTGGTCGAGGATGGGGTGGCGGTAAAAGCAGGCGAATCGATCGCACGTCTTGAGGGATCGACACGCGACATTTTAACCACTGAGCGGATTGTTTTGAATTTTTTGGGACATTTGTCAGGAATTGCAACCCGCACCCGTGCCTTTGTGAAAGAAGTTGCGAGTACAAAAGCGGAAATCTACGACACGCGGAAGACGACTCCAGCGTGGCGACGATTAGAGAAGTACGCCGTGCGTTGCGGGGGAGGGAAAAATCACAGGACCGGCCTCTACGATGCTATCCTGATCAAAGACAATCACTTGGCATTCATCGATGAATCGCGAAAGGCTGGTTTTCAATCGTCGCTGCACAACGCTTGTGAGCAAGCGCAAGAATTTATCCAGAGGCACCCTGACTGCAATTCAGAGGAGATGATCTTGGAGGTGGAAGTAGATAATCTCAGTCAATTGCAGATGATACTTCCCGTCAAGCCGGATATCGTCTTGCTCGACAATATGTCTCCTGAGATATTACGTGAAGCAGTCCATCTTCGCGATGCGCTGGCTCCGGAGGTAATGCTTGAAGCATCGGGTGGCGTCGCACTGGCCAGCGTTGCCGGCATTGCGGAAACGGGTATCGATCGAATCAGTGTCGGCGGGCTAACGCACGCTGCCCCTTGGCTGGATATAGGTCTCGACTGGCAAGGGTGAACTGGCAGGCTAAAACCGCAGCGATCTTTGCCTGTCCTGGGGTAAAAGGTGTTCGATAGGCCCATCTTTCCAAACCCGCACAACTGATAGATTTTCCACGGTGAATCTCGGTCTCACTATCGGATTATGCTTGTTTTTTCTTGGCAACGGGCCCGCCTCATGCGATGCTTAATGGACGGGCTCGGTGGTTGGCAAGGCCGTTCGGCTTTTTTACCGAACAACGCCTCGGAAACTTACCGGTATGTGCGTGTTTTTTAAGTGGGGTTGTCATGGATACCAAGGGACTGGGCGTGCTGAAGATGCTGCTCATTTCAATTGCGCACTTTTTTTGCCTGCTATCATTTGGTACGGCAGACGAGAACGCTCTTGGTTCAGCCGAGGTTATGCGGCAACAAGTTTTCAAAGTTGACCCATCCGATGAATCAAAGGCGATCGCCGACCATCCACTGCAACAAGCATTGCAAATCGCACGTCAAGTTGCTGACCGCATCGAGCGGGAAGTGAAAAATTACACCTGTGACCTTGTGATGCGGGAACGGATTCGGGGCCGCTTGGGGAAAATATATTTGGCTGAAATGAAGGTTCGCTGCGCCGATGTGAAACAGGATCGTTCCGGCGCACCATTCAGCGTTTACTTGCATTTCAAAACACCGGAAAACGTACAAGGGAGAGAAGTCCTCTACGTGCAAAATCAAAATGATGGGAAACTCTTGGCAAGAAACGGAGGGATAGGAAATCTCAAAGATGTCACCATTTCCATGGAGCCAAATAGTAAAAGAGCGATGCGCGGCCGACATTATCCGGTCACTGAAGTTGGCATTTCAAATATCGTGCGTCGATTAATCGAGGAGGCAGAGCAGTCGATGCAGATTGACCTTGGCCGACGTGAATGCGAAGTTCGCGTCATTGAAAACGCCCGCATTGAAGGTCGACTTTGTCGTTGCATTCAGGTTGTTTTCCCTGTGCGAAGGGAGGGAATCAAGTTTCATCTTGTGCGTATTTTTTTGGATAGCGAAAACGATTTTCCACTACGATACGCGGCATACAGTTGGCCTCGCGAAAAAGGCGGATCTCCGCGGTTGATTGAGGAATATACGTTTTTAAATCTCAAGGTGAATCCAGGACTTTCGGACAGTGATTTTGACCGTAACAATCCGGCCTACGATTTTTATTCACGCGATGCAGAAGGTGCAATCGCAGACAGTGTGTTGCCAACGGGCACGGGAAACTGATGCCCATCGCTGTCGTCTATGGAATAGTTCTCGCCGTTGATGACGACTTGGCTAATCTTTACCCTCGTTTTGGTTCCAGAGAATTTGCAGCATACCGTTTGCGAGATATGGGCAAAATTCACCCCCACGCATGGTAACCGCGTCCGCAAGAAATGCGTCCTCAACCCTAGCGCGAGCAGACGGGAGCAACGAGGCGTCTGGGAACCGCCTCGGGTGTCGTCTATCATGATTTCAAGTGTAAGGCCGATGGCAGATTGAAACCCGTTGGCCCCTTCTTTCACCATCGATTGGATCCTAACGATGCCGCAAACGAAGAATCGACAGCGATCCAATGTTTCATCGCAGAGTAGTAACGGGAAAGCGATAGCGCCCTCGGGTGGTCTCGAACGACTGCAGAAGGTTCTGGCGGCGGCAGGAATTGCCAGTCGCCGGCAGTGTGAAAAATTGATTCTTGAGGGTCGGGTTGAAGTTGACCAACGGGTGGTCACCAAGTTGGGAACAAAGGTTGATCTTGCGACTCAATCGGTGCGAGTCGACGGGGTACCGCTCGTGCAGTCGCAACTGGTCTATTACGTCATCAACAAGCCGAAAGGAGTTGTCTGCACGCATCGGGATCCATCGGGTCGGATGCGGATCATTGATTTGGTTCCGGACGAGACGGCACGTATGTTTTCGGTGGGGCGACTTGACCGCGAGAGTGAGGGTTTGATTCTGCTCACCAATGATGGTGGCTTGGCACAGCAACTTGCCCACCCAAGATATGGCGTCGAAAAAACCTACCACGTTCAGGTGGCGGGTCTTACAGATCGCGCGATCTTGCAGCGTTTGCGAGAGGGTGTGCAATTAGCAGAAGGTAAAGTCGGGGTCGCAGCGGTGCGTATGAAACGCGCATACAAACAAAGTACAATTCTCGAGATTAATCTTCGCGAAGGTAAAAATAGGGAAATTCGACGTATGCTTGCGGCCCTGGGGCACAAAGTCCAGCGCCTGAAGCGGGTGGGACTCGGACCGCTTAAACTGGGTAAATTACCTCAGGGTGAAGCGAGACCATTGACGCAGCGCGAACTTTCCGCACTTCGCGCGGATGTCGCAGGTGAGGGTAAGTTCGCGCAACGAAATCGGACCCGCTCAGGAGATGAAAAATCGGGTCGGAAAAAGCAAAATCAGAAGACAAAAGGCCCGCATTCAGATCGGCCCCATGGTCCATCCTCGCGCGGAACAAAAAACGGAACAGCAAAGACGAGGCCGCGGCCATCAAAAAAGAAAAAGCGAGTGCAGAAAAAGCGATGAGCCATCCCCTGAGCGCTGCCCATTATTCGGATCATGCAATCCAGGCGAAAGTGCCTATTCTCGAAAATGTGCAGATCGCCCGGGAGACGTATCGCCTTCGATTCAATTGCCCAGAAATTGCAAAACGTATCGTTCCTGGACAATTTGTGATGATTCGCCTTGCCGGCTTTGATGACCCGCTCCTGGGTCGTCCCTTTGCCCTCTACGACACGGTGCTTGATTCTGCTGGCGTGCCCATTGGACTTGATATCGTCTACCTCGTGCTTGGAAAAATGACCACTCGCCTTAAATCGATGCCTGCGGAGGCGGAGATTGAGGTGTGGGGGCCATTGGGTAATGGATTTACGGTCGCCGCTGCAGATCACCTGGTGATGGTCGCAGGTGGGATCGGACAAACACCTTTTCCGGCAGTCGCGCAGGAAGCGGTCGGACGTCGATCTTATGGATCGCCTCCTCGCCGAACCGGCGAGGCAGGGCGGGTGACGCTGTGCTATGGTGCCCGAAGTGAGGATTATCTGGCTGACCTCGATCGTTTTGAATCGATCGGAGTCGATGTTCGGGTCAGCACCGATGATGGTACGGCAGGACACCCAGGGTTGGTTACGGACCTATTGCTCGATGTCGTTGCTGAAAGAAAAGAGAATGAGCAAATCCGCATTGTCTGTTGTGGTCCCGAACCGATGATGGAGGCGGTCGCTGGTATTGCGGATCAAAGACAGATTCCCTGTTTCGTCTCTTTGGAAACGCCAATGGCTTGTGGGATCGGTATATGTTTCAGTTGTGTGACTCGCGTGCGCGATGCGAGTGGCGATTGGGATTACAAACGAACATGTGTGGATGGGCCCGTGTTCGAAGCATCTCAAATCAAATGGTAGTGCGCTGATTCTGTAGCCGCTCTGCCAACTCGTCGATTCCGTCGCCGAATCAAAACAGAGACCGACAGTATGCGAGCGATTGATGCCCCGAAACGTTCCAAATGAACGATGAACACGGTGCGCAAGGCTTGGAAAGAAGCGAATATTCGTTTATCATGGCGGCATCGACCCTACCTCGACGGTTGCAGGCAAACAGCGGTGCTCCCCCCATACTTCGCCGCGACTCAATTTTTTACGAAAGACGAAAGACAGATGCTTAAAACACTACCTCGCGTTTTTCCATGTCGATTCGGTTTCTTATGTTTCGCCCTATCAGCCACCTCGCTGATGGCGGCTAACATTGTTGAAAAAGCGAGCGATACACCGAAGCCGTTGAGTCCGACCGAAAGCCAAGCGTGTTTTAAGCTGCCAGACAACATGCGTCTCGAATTGGTTGCAGCGGAGCCCCTTGTGACCGAGCCGGTATGCACAGCCTTTGATGGGCAGGGGCGTTTGTTTGTAGGCGAATTGCATGGATACAACTATGAGGGCTACCTCGATGTGGTTGAGTTGAACAAGACGGGCGAGCTCGATACGAAGGTGCGGCGGATTCCGGCCTCAAAGGAAAACATTGAGAAGGCCAAGGAATTCCAGCACGGTGTAGTGAAGTTGCTTAAGGACACCAATGGCGATGGTGTCATGGATCAGGCAAACATCTGGGCCGATGATTTAGAGCCATGTTATGGCATCATCCCGGTCCAAGATGGCGTGATCGCGGTGGCAGCCCCCGACATCGTCTATTTGGCGGATAAAGACAATGATGGAGAGTGCGATTTCCGAGAGACACTTTTCACGGGGTTCAATGTCCGCGTGCTCGAAAGGGCAATCAACAACCCAAGGTGGGGGAAAGATAATTGGATTTATATTGGTGGCGGGGGAGGGGGGGGTAAAATTACCGGCCCCTATCTGAAGGAGCCCGTTGAAATCGGAAATACAGATTTTCGTATTCGTCCTGACGGATCGGCCATCGAACCTGTTGCTGGAACAGTAGGCACATTTGGAATGACGATGAATGATCTCGGAGATCGATTCCCCTGTTCCGGCGGACAACCCGCGATCTATGCCGTTCCAGTTGATCGGCGATACGTAGTACGGAATCCCTATATTCCGGGGCCTCCCTCAAACCATTCTGCCGTGAACTACAACACTTGTTTTCGCATCAGCAAGCCGCACCCGTGGCGGGTGAAACGCGGAGTCGATCCGAATTGGCAAAACTTTTATGGCAAGCGAGAGACCGATAGCAACTATTGGACCGGTGGTTGTGGAAATGAAGTGTATCGAGCGACCCATTTTCCCGAAGAATATCAGCACAATTTCTTTCAGTGTGAACCATCCCAGAACATTGTTCATCGTTGTCTTCTGAAGCGGGATGGATCGGGCTACAAAGGGCATAGGGCAGAGCGAGAACAGCAGTCCGAATTTTTAGCTTCCACCGATCAGTGGTTCCGTCCTGTGAACGTGAGAGTGGGTCCGGATGGAGCACTTTATATTTCCGATATGTACCGCGAGATCATAGAGGACTATTCTGCGATTCCCAGATTTCTTCAGCAGCAGTATGGAGTCGCTTATGGAGACAAACATGGCCGAATCTGGCGTTTGGTTTCTGCTGAAAAACCACTGCGATCGATCGAAAATCTAACGGACAAAAGTTCTGCTGAGTTGGTTCCCTATCTGGGCGATAGCGATTCCTGGTGGAGAGAGACAGCGCAAAGACTGCTTACCGAACGACAAGACGATACGGTGATTCCTGCTATCCGTCAGATTGCTCGCGAGGGAAAAACAGCGCAAGCCAAAATCCACGCTTTGCATACATTGGCAGGCCTCACCGCACTGACTGCCGATGATGCAATCTCGGGGCTTGCGGATCCGGATTACACTGTTCGAGTACATGCCATGCAATTGGCTGAACCTTTTCTCGATGCGTCGGATGCCGCTCGGGCCCGTGTTATGGAATTGGCCGGAGATGACGATCCTCGAATCCGTCTTCAAGCGGCCATGAGTCTCGGCGAGTCAAGTAGTTTAGAGATTCTCCCGGTGCTTGTCGCACTTGCCCGAGACCACGGCACGGAACGTTGGATGCCCAATGCAATTTTAAGCTCGTCTAGCCCGTTTGCGGTTGAGTTGTTCACCGAATTGCTCGAGCAGCGACCGGTCAGTGACGGCACCAAGAAAGTTCTTCAGCCACTGGCAGCCACAATTGGGGGCAAGCGGAACGCGGAAGAAATTGGGTTGGCTCTTGATGCCATCGCGGAGAGTCAACCCGATTTGCAGGGTCCCTGTATTGCCGGTCTCATCCAAGGTTTTGCAGAGGGCAAGGCAGAGGGCACATTGGATGAAAAGGGAACGGCTGGTCTCGTAAAGCTACTGAATGAGGCAGAACCACAGATTCGTGCTCAGGCCGTAAAGCTCGCCTCATTGCTTTTGCCGCCCTCAGCGCCGGAACTACAATCGGTTTTTTCCGATGCGACGTCCACGGCACTGGATGAAGATTCTGATCTTCAAGACCGTGAAGATGCGATTGCGATTTTAGCGCGGGCTCCGTATGCGGTATTCGCACCCACGGTCACGGAACTCCTCGATGTGCGGCAGTCGCCCGATTTGCAGCTGGCGACTGTGAACTCACTGGCCGGGAGTGATAGTGCTGAAGTAACAAAAATTTTACTCGAGGGCTGGGAGCGATACACACCGAAAGTTCAGGACGCGGTACTGGATGCTCTTTTTGCACGGACTGATCGAGCGGCGGCGCTGCTGACGGCGCTAGAAAGTGGCGACATTAAATTAATTGATATTAATCCTTTTCGGCGTGAGCGATTGATGAAAGCAAGAAGTTATGGCATTCGTAAGCGGGCCAAGGAGCTCTTTGCGGAAAAGGCAATTGATCCAGAGTTAGAAAAGCGCGCCGTCGCCTACCGCGAGGCTCTCTCTGAAGATCGTGATATTGAGCGTGGTAAAGGCCTGTTGGCGAAACATTGTCTCGTGTGTCACAAACTGGGCTCGGAAGGCTATGAAGTTGGCCCGAATTTTGTGGAAGTGGCGAACACGCCTGACGATGGACTGCTGCAAGAAATATTGGCACCGAGTCGTAAGATTGATCCCCAGTTCCGTAATTTCGTGGTCGTCACCACCAGCGGCAAAGTACTCAACGGGGTGATTGCTTCCGAATCGGCAACCAGCGTCACGCTGCGACAGGAGGAAGGCAAAAGCACGACCATTTTGCGGAAAGATATCGACGAGATGAACGCTTCAGACGTTTCGTTGATGCCTGCGGACTTACATAAAAATTTAAGTCCCCAGGATCTTGCCGACCTTCTGGGCTATCTTCGGGAGTCGTTGAGAAGCATTGAGCCAAGTCCCTCGGAAAGTTGAGCGACGGACTTCAATTGTTATCGCGGACACCGTTGCGGACACCATTGCGATAGGTGTGTTGTTCGGTTTCGTTGCCTCGCTCATCCCATGAGATCCAGAGCCCATGCAACTTTCCTTTGCGATAGTGGCCCTGACTCATTGTTTGACCATTGGGATACCACGTCGTCGCAAGTCCCTCAAGCAATCCCCGTCGATAGGTATGCTCACTTCTTTTTTTACCATCGCGATACCAACTGGTGCTGATTCCATCTAAGAGACCATCTCGGCAATGACCGAGGGCAAGCCCCTCGTTGCCATAGCGAAGTGCGACAGGACCTGTGTAGGGGTGATTGGTTTTTGGATCATAAATCCGCCCCTCGCGTTCGATAAAGTCTTCCCAGCGCGCTACATCCTGCAGCATCTGTCGATCACCATTGGCAGGCCGTTGCGCTTGGGCCGGTACGTGGAGTCCCTGAGTGATCAGCAAGGCAAGGTGCAACCAGATCGCATAGTGTTGTTTCATGGCTGCTGACCATCAAGCAGTATCTTCGGGTTTTGCGTTGACATGATAAAAGGGCGCATGGCGGCTGTCATTCGCGGCCCGACACCATGCACACGACTGGCTAAATCCTCAATGTTTTTATACGGCCCACCTAATTCTCGTGTTTCCACAATCGACTGGGCAGTCTTTTTACCGATGCCGGGCAATTGCATTAATTCCGGCCAATCGGCTTGATTGATGTCGATTTGAAAGGTTGCCTCAAGCGGAGGTGCCGCATCAAACTCGACTAAATCCCGGCGATGCCATACGCGGATAACCCAATATCCGGCCATTGCGGCGAGTGCAGCAAGCAGCAGTAACGCAAGGACCGTTTGTTCCGCACGTTTGAAGATTGTGTGATGCATCAAAGCGATCCTTGCACCGACCGAGCTTTATCCAAGCGAAGAAAAAACCAGAAATCGGCAAGCATTCAATAATCATCGAGTAGTCGCCACCCACCATAGGCAAACACCGTTCCGACACAAAATGGGATCAGCGTAGCCCAGAATTGAGAGATATTCTCCCAATCCTCCCAGATCCCAAAAACTTTAGAGATGCCTGCCAGAACTGCATAAGGGATCACCAAGAACACTGCCATGAGGCAGCTAAGAAATAAAAACCCCGCAGACCAAGCAAGGCACGCGCGGAAAATCGACCATTGTTGCCGCTCATAAATCAGCACGTCCGCTATCGCAGATGCGGCTCCCAACGCGGTCAACAGCAGAACCAATCTCCAATCAATCGACCAACGCTGAATCGACGCGCCTGCCAACACCAATCCGGCTACAGCCCCTGCCATCATGAAGAATGTGCAGCGGAGAAAAAAATGAAGACGTGGTGGATGATCCTTTTCCATATTCAGCGTGTTCGCGAGCTTCATGCAAGTGACTGGTAGGCTGCGCGTTGCGGTTTGTTCGGGAGTGTGTTAGTCGTCATCCTGTATGGATGGATGTTGGTGTTTTTTCCACCAGCGAAGAAATCCGTATTCGATTGCTCTGGCGATGATGAAACCCAACGCGACAAACAAGGTGATGACTGCTGCCGCGGCCGCACGATTGATTAGCCAGACCACATTCTGGTCGTCCACGGTGCGAAACAGATCGTGCGCTAAGTAACCACCTGCAACGAAGCAAAAGCCGAGTCCTAAAGCCGCTACGGCCATACTGAATGCTGTCTTAAAGTTCCATTGCATCGCTTCTCTCGCTCCGCATAGCAGTGCATAAAATGCTTATGATTTTTGCACAGAATTCCGCGGCCCCATTTGTTTACGGTCATTTTGGCGGAAGTGTATGGGAATCGAACCCACTGGCGATACGGTTTACGTGCCGCCCAACGGTTTTGAAGACCGCGGCCACCACCAGGTGTGCAAACACCTCCATAACTTCCGTTATAACTACGCCGAGGTATTCTCGCAAACGGGGATTGTTGCGCCGGTGCGCGGAAGCCGCAGATAACGGCAAGCATTTTCGTAGCAGATGTCGACGATTAATTTACCAACCAATTCGTTGTCCGCTGGTATTTCACCTTGTTCCATCTCGCGTCCCAGCAAATTGCACAAGCAGCGACGAAAATATTCGTGGCGGGTGTAGGATAGAAAAGACCGTGAATCGGTCAGCATCCCAATGAATTTTGAAAGCAGTCCCAAGTTTGATAGTGCATTGATTTGCCACTCCATGCCTTCCCGCTGATCAAGATGCCACCAACCAGAACCAAATTGAATCTTTCCAGCCCCAGGCCCTTGTTGGAAGTTTGCAGCCATGCTTGCGAATAGATAGTTGTCCGCAGGATTCAAGTTGTAAAGTATCATCTGCGGAAGCGCATTGTTTTCATCGAGCATGCTTAAATAACCGGCGAGCGATTCAGCCTGCGGAAAATCTCCAATCGAATCGCAGCCAATATCGGGGCCTTTTTCGTCAAAAAGTCGACGGTTCGTATTTCTCAATGCACCCAGGTGTAGTTGTTTAGTCCACCCTTTCCCGGCATCGAGTTGGCCGAAAAAAAACATCAGTCCGCTGGCGAAAACCTTTTGATCGAAGGTGGACGGCGATTGACCGTTTCGGATCGACTGGAATATTTTTTCGCCAACGACCGGATCACAATCTTCTGCATAACAGCTTTCGAGACCATGATCCGAAAGACGGCAACCAAGATCATGGAAGTCTTGATGCCGTAGCGAGAGTGCATGCTTCAATTTTTCCAGTGAATCAATTCTAGTTTTTGAGGTTTCTGCCAACCGATCGACCCATCTGTTCCAATGTTCTGGATCCGAGGTTTGCAAAACTTGGTCAGGTCGGAACGTTGGAAAGACTCCCGTGTTTAAATTGGCTTCGGCGATCGCATGATGCGACTCAAGCCGATCGGCCGGATCATCGGTCGTACAGATGGCTTCGACGCGAAAACGCTCAAAGATGCCTCGCGGACGTAGCGTATCGCGACCAAGTAATGATTCAGTTTCCCTCCAGATTTCGGGGGCAGTATTCTCATTGAGCAGCAAATCAATGTCAAAATATCTTTTGAGTTCCAGATGGGTCCAATGATATAGAGGGTTTCTTAGTAATTGGGGAACAGATTGTGCCCATGCCATGAATTTGTCGTAGGGGTCTGCATTGCCGGTGCAGAATACCTCGTCGACGCCGCATGCCCGCATCGCCCGCCACTTGTAATGATCGCCTTCCAGCCAGATCTCGTAGAGATTGTTAAAGCGGCGATTTGTGGCGACCTCTCCAGGATCAAGGTGACAGTGGTAATCCAGGATCGGCTGTGATTTTGCGAAACTGTGATAAAGCAACCGTGCTGAATCACTTTCGAGCAGGAAATTGTCATGAATGAAATGCGACATGGGATACCCGTCCGAGTTCTTCAGGCCCTGCATTCTATCTTGCGCTGTGTTTTGGTATTCAACGCGTGGGATACTCGTCCGATCGATCGCGGTTCGTCAAAAAGTCTGCGACGAACTAAACCCAGTCGAGTCCGGTTGATGACTTCACTCTGGTTTCAAAATCGCCAATCAAACCGCCGATCAAGTCCCAGGAGTCGGGCCTGCGGACTTCGATATCACCCTGCTTGTTGATTCTGACGACCGTATGCTCCTCGATGCCCGCTGCTTCAAATGCGCCCTCGGGCAACTCGTCCTCATTGACAACCTGCCGCAATGTCTTGCCTGACATTTCAATAAAATTC
>JAYZMM010000076.1:0-10348 GCA_036153155.1 Planctomycetota bacterium | reverse complement strand
GGATCCAGCGCAGCTGCGGGTTGCCTGATCCCCTGCCGCCCCTGCTTTTTCCGGAGACAATGGAGATGGATGCCTTTGTTCGCTGTCGGTTGATGCCGTGTTTTGTTTTGCTTGCTACAAGTTACTGCCTGCTTTTTGTTGCCGAAATTGCAGTAGCGCAAATCCCTGGAAGCCAGCCCATCACGCAACCGGTCCCACGGCAGCCTGCCGCCCCGGCGCAGCCTCCTAGCTTTCAATCCCCCGCTTTGGGGCAGCAGAGGCAACCGCAAGCGGTGCAGCAGCAATTCCAGCAACCGATTCAACAGCAACAATTTCAGCAACCGGCTCCGGCCGGCCAACCGGTCGCGCCAGCGGCTAATACCGCGGCCGGTTCTCCTGCAGCGGCACACCCCCTGGATCCTGAAATTAATTATGCCCGTCAGCGTCTCGCGGCGCTGGAGCAGAATATACAGGATTATAGTTGTGTGTTCACCAAGCGAGAGATGGTAGATGGGAAGTTATTGCCCTACGAGCAAATGTTTATGAAGGTTCGGCACAAACCATTCAGTGTGTACATGTACTTTCTGGGACCGGAGGACGTGAAGGGGCAACAGGTCGTTTATGTCGAGGGCCAGAACAATGGGAAGATGGTTGCACAACCGGTCGGCTTGAAGGGGAAATTCGGCCCCTATTATCTTGATCCCAATGGATCGTTTGCCATGGCCGGGCAGCGTTACCCCATCACCAATGCCGGATTTTTAAACCTCACCAAGCAATTGATTGTCGAAGGAATGCGAGATCGCCAATACCCTGAGTGTGAGGTCAAACAGTACAAAGGTGCTAAAGTAGCCGGACGTACCTGCACGGTGACTGAAATCACGCACCCGCAATTGCCTCAGTTTCAGTACCACAAAGCAAGAATCTTCGTGGATGACGAGTGGAATATACCGATTCGTCTCGAGTCCTACCTGTGGCCACAGCAGCCCGGTGGACAGCCGCCTGTTCTTGAGGAATACACCTATTCAAATCTCAAGTTCAATAACGGATTCACCGATGCAGATTTTGTGATCCGCGAGGAGTGATTCACGTCGACCAGCGAGTGCCGTGGCGGCCGCCGCACTTGTACCGTAGCGGGGTTTTGCCGTGCCTAATCAGGTCATCCGCTCCGCGCCCATGCATTCGAGACATTATGTCTCCGCCGGACTTTGGCGTATCGGACGTCTCGTAGTTCTGGTTCTGACGGGAGTGATTTGCGTCGTGGCAATTTTTGAAGAGTATCTTGTTTTTCATCCGCGTAAATATGATGGAAGCGACGCTTGGCGGCTGAGCAAGGGTGACTGTGAAGATGTGGTGTTTCGCGCCGCCGATGGGACTCTTTTGCATGCGTGGTATTTTCAGCATCCTGATGCCCGCGTTCACCTGCTCTACTGTCACGGAAATGCTGGCAATATTACGGGTCGCGTGGGGGTAGCTAGGCAATTGGTGCAACTCGGCGCGAGTGTGTTTTTGTTTGACTACCGTGGATACGGGAAAAGTGAAGGCAGTCCGACCGAGCAGGGGGTGCTGGCCGATGCGCGTGCTGCCCGTAGCGAGTTAGCGAAGCGAGCCGGCATTTCGGAAGAGCAGGTGGTATTACTTGGTCGATCGATCGGAGGAGGCGTTGCTGTTGATTTGGCGGCGAAAGAGGGTGCGCGCGGACTCATTCTGGAAAGCACGTTTACCGATCTGCCTGATGTAGCGCGAGTTCGTTTTCCGTTTTTTCCGGCAAGATGGTTATTGCGATCGCGCTTTGATTCTATCGGCAAAATCACCGCATACCGTGGCCCACTGCTTCAATACCATGGCACAGATGATCAGATCGTACCGATTGCTCTGGGAAAACGCCTGTTTGCCGCTGCGCCGGGGGTGGAAGGGGAACAGAAGGAATTTTACGTGAAGCCCGGGGGCGATCATAACGAGCAGCCACCTTCGGAATACTACGAAGTGATGGATCGTTTCTTTGATCGCTTGCCTGATGGTTGATCGCTTCAGGCGGTTGTGTGCCCGAGGCTGCGATTTACAATGGTGCTTCGAGGCATAAATAGAAAGCCTCTCTACGGAAACAGCAGCATTTCTAGATGGAATTCCCTTCATGCATCACTTAATGTACTTAACCGTGACGATTTCAAGCCAACGAATTCGCCAGCTATTTTTGCTATTTCTTTTTGTTATCGGCTTGTCATCTTTTTCGTCTTTTGCTGCCGACGAAGCACTACCGCAAGAAAAAATACGACTTCTGATTGTGGATGGACAAAACAATCATGGCACATGGCCGAAGACAACGGCCATGATGAAGGAGTATCTCGAACAGACGGGTCGTTTTAAGGTGGATGTAAAACGGACTCGCTTCACTAGCAACGGCGGTGTATTAGTCGAAGAATTTGCAGTTCCCGGTTTTCAGACATATGCCACCAAGTCACCGCAGACTGATCCCGACTTCAAACCCGATTTTTCTTCCTATGATGTCGTACTCTCGAATTTTGGGTACGGCGCGGCACCTTGGCCCGAGGTGACACGAGCAAATTTTGAAAAGTTTGTGCAGCGCGGCGGTGGTTTTGTAGTAGTGCACGCAGCAGACAACTCGTTTGGTGATTGGGACGCTTACAACAAGATAATCGGGGTAGGGGGTTGGGGCGGCCGAACCCCGGCATCGGGTCCCTATGTTTATTTTGATGCAGAAGGGAAAGAGCAGCGCGATACCTCGGCCGGGCCGACTGGAAGCCATGGTCCGCAACATGCATTTCCGATTGTCATCCGCCAGCGGCAGCATCCCATCACTCGCGGGATGCCGAAAGCATGGATGCACGCCCGAGATGAACTGTATGATTATTTGCGGGGTCCCGCAGAAAATATGCAGGTTCTTGCCACTGCATATTCGGCGAAGGAACGAGGGGGCAGCGGTAACCATGTGCCGATGCTCATCACGGTCCGATATGGTGACGGCCGCATTTTTCACACGCCGATGGGCCACGATGATAAGGCGATGCAATGCGCAGGTTTTGCAACGGCCCTTGTTCGGGGCGCAGAATGGGCGGCAACCGGTGAGGTGACCTTGCCGATTCCTGAAGATTTTCCGGTGGAAGATGCGGTCTCCATTCGCACCAGCCGCACCGGTAAATCTGATGACAATTGAGATTCGGTGGGCGAAAGCGGTCTCGTTTAGAAACCGAAGACGTCATCAAACGGCGGGCTTCGTCAGCCTGTGGGTGTTGCGGAAAGCAAATCTCGTAGCGCAAACTGATGTTTGCCTAGTTTGCCTCCGTAATTACCGGCACCGATAGCCACCACGTTCTCACCGGCCGCGGCATGCATTGCGGCGGCCATTGCCGTAGCGACGGACTCCGGTCCAACGCCATCGATCACAATCTCCAGCGCATAGTTTGCCTCCGGAAGCAATGCGGTTTCAGTCCGGCTGCGGACGGTGGGGCAGTAGGCATCCGCGGTGCTTGCCGGCAACTGCTTGTAAATCGAACCGACCTTACTGCCGCTCCTGGCCACACCCCCAGGGAAGGGCGTGATCACCCCTTCCGTCTCGGCAATCGCATCGGTTCCGCGACGGGCTGCAGCGAGTGCGGAATCCAGATCCACCGCCTGGAGGATGATGTTTCCCCCAGCGACTCCACGCCCGAGACCTAAGCGATCCTCGACCAGAAATTCTCCATCCATTACCGGAATCCGCCAATAGCGCCGATCAAATATTTTTTTGCTCTTTTGGAAACCATCACCGAAAAAACGGATGTGTTTTCCAAGTGGAATTTTGTCTTCCGACGTCTCCAATCCGTCAAATACTGCAGTCGTCGGGCACGTCATCAGACACTGCCCCGTGCGATTCGGCACAGCTTTCGCGAGTGCTTTGCCGGAAAATCCGAAAACCAAGACACTAGCACCGCATCGACCGTCCGGGGTTTCTTCTGGCGCGAGATATCGTTCCACGCCTGTTTCGGCGTCGCAGGCAATCACCGAAGCGCTGTATCCTGTGAACTCCCGCAGTGCAGCCTGCAGCCAATAGTCGTCGTGTGCCGTAATAATCAGCCGCACATAACGCATATCGAAGGCTTCGGCGAACGTATCGAGAATCTGAGTGCCATCAAGTTCCATAAGGGTGTGAAGTCCGTTTTTTGCTCGGTGTTAAGGTCGGTTGAAAGACCATGATGACCGAGTCAAGGCAACACGCAAAGGGGTCTTTCGCGACTGAATAACCTTCTTTTGTCCCGTGTGCAGACTAAAAATGAATATAAAAATTCAGTCTCCCGTTGGTTGACCCCCCTTCGAGATCGGCCACAATGAACGGGAAACCAAGCTGTTTGACCGTTGCGGATTTCAACAAAGAGGAAGAAAGTGACTAGCACCCGCCATCGTATCCGCGTGGGGCACAGCCCCGATCCTGATGATGCCTTCATGTTTTATGCTTTAGCGCGCGATAAAATAGAGACGGGTGACTATGATTTTGAGCATGAACTGGTTGATATCGAAACACTCAATCGCCGCGCTTTTTCGGGTGAATTAGAACTGACGGCAGTCAGCCTTCACGGTTATGCGCACCTTACCGACCTCTACATGCTTTGCCCCTGTGGTGCCAGCATGGGTGACCGCTATGGTCCGATGGTGGTTGCTCCGAAGGAAATGAGCCTTACAGAATTGCGGGGCAAAACCATCGCAGTGCCGGGAACACTAACCACGGCCTATCTGGCGTTGCGGCTTTGTCTTGATACGGATTTTGATCATGTAGTGGTGCCTTTTGATGAGATTATTACGAGCGTTTCTGACGGTCACTATCAGGACAAACCAGTTGATGCCGGACTCATCATTCACGAGGGACAATTAACTTATGCAGAACAGAACCTGCACATGCTGGTCGATATGGGGGAGTGGTGGTTCGAGCAGACACAACTTCCTTTACCTCTTGGCGCGAATGCTGTCCGCAAAGACCTTGGTGCGGGAGTGATTTCAGACGTGAATCGGCTACTGAAAGAAAGTATTCAATATGGCCTCGATCACCGCAGCGATGCCTTAGAGTATGCCTTGCAGTACGGTCGTGATCTTGACCGTGCAAAAGCCGACAAATTTGTCGGAATGTACGTCAATGACTGGACGCTCGATTTCGGGGAGCGAGGACGCGAAGCGGTAACCATGCTCCTGCACCGAGGCTATGAGGCAGGTGTGATTCCCCAGAAAATCGATCCTGAATTCGTTGAATGACCGATAATCCAAAAATGGATACCGAAGACCACCCTTCGTACGCACCGGAGGTTGAAAAACCTCGACGACCGCTACCGGGGCAATCTGCCAAGGATGAGCGCGAAAAGCAACGTCGCACGAGTAATGGTTTGGCAGTCATGTTTGCGGTCCTCGGCCTCGGGTCGCTTGCGGTATTGATTGTAGGCTGCAGCGGTGGGAATCCGGTAATTTTGCTTTTGGTTCTAGCTCTGGGTGGATTTCTTTTTCTGCATTACATCATTTGGGGAAGACTATTAAATCGCACTGCAGATAGCGAAGAATCTCCATCGAGCGATCAATAGCGATTGCGTCCGGAATGGAAGGCTCCAGGTTGTACATTCACTCTTATTCGATCCAGTCCAATGACGCCAAATGACGTGATCGAGCAGGCATGGTAGAATCGTGCGGCGTGCGGATAGCAAGCAACGGGGCTACGACATGTAATGGTGGCGCGACGTCAGGTTTCAGGCCTTTCGGTTTGCCTAGGACGTTTCATGAATCAGCGGGAAAGATGCGATGTGGCAAGAACATTTGGATCAAGCGATTGAGGGTCAGGCGAAATCGCTGATTCAATTGCGCCGCCATCTGCACAGCCATCCGGAAATCAGTGGCCAAGAATTTCAAACCACTTCTTATTTATTAGACCTTCTTCGGGAGATCGGTTGTGATTGCCGCGTTCCCACGGCAAAGCGTGGCATTGTCGCTCAACTTGGAGATGCAGGGGTGCCGCGAATCGCACTCCGCGCAGATCTGGATGCATTACAGATCCAAGACGTAAAAGACGTTGCCTATCGCAGTCGAAATGACGGAGTCATGCACGCTTGCGGCCACGATGCCCACTGCGCAATTCTCGTAGGCGCACTCCAAGGCCTGCAGCAACTCTCGAAGGTTGGCCAGTTGCCATGGCCCATCTCAGTATGTGGAATTTTTCAACCGGCAGAGGAGACAGCAACCGGGGCAAAAGAGATGGTTCACTTCGGTGCCTTAAATGGAGTGGATGCGATTCTTGGCGTGCATGTAGATCCCAAGCGTAAGCTTGGAGTAATCGGGTTACGCAATGGCGTAAGCACGGCTAATTGCGATGAAATTAGAGTGCATTTAAGGGGTGTCGGTGGTCATGCAGCACGGCCACACGAAGCGGTTGACCCATTAAGTGCTGCGGCCCAGTTAGTGCAAGCGATTTACCTTCAGGTGCCTAGGTCCACGAATAGTCAGGATGCGGTCGTTGTGACCTTTGGACGTATTTCGGGTGGTCAAAATTCCAATGTGATTCCCGATTCAGTAGAGCTTCGAGGTACGCTGCGTACTCTCAGTGATGCGGTTCGTATTCAGACTCAAAAAAAACTATCCGAGCTCTGTCGTGGAGTCAGCGCTACGACCGGTGTGGCAATCGACCTAGAGATCAAGACCGAAATTGATTCAGTCGTGAACGATCCGAACTTGAACCAGATACTCCGAACCGCCGCGATCGAGGTGCTCGAGGGAAATAAGGTTGAAACGATCACGCGTTCAAGCATGGGGAGCGAAGATTTTTCGGTCTATCTGAAGGACATTCCAGGGGCGATGTTCCGTTTGGGAACAGCGACTGAGGAGCGGGAAACTCACTTGCATTCCTCCGATTTTGACATTGCCGAGGAGGCGATCGTGGTAGCGGCAAAAATTCTAGCGAGAAGTGCTGTGCTTTGGTCTGATCCTAAAAAAATAGATGACTGCCGCTCAGTGGCAGGGGAGCTGGCGGAATGAGCAAAATTGAATTTCGAGGAAACGATGCTCACACGATTGGGGTCGAGGTCGAACTCGGTCTAGTCGATGAGAAAACGATGGAGCTGAGTAGCTCGCTAAGTGCACTGATGGAAAATCTTCACTCAACGGGCGAGGCGGGTCAGATTAAACCCGAGTTGATGCAGTGTGTGCTGGAGGTCAATACCGATGTTTGCCAAACCGTAGCCGATGCAGAGGAATCACTAAAAAATCAGATTGCAGTGGTGGAATCGGTGGCTGATCAAATGGACTTGAGATTGTGGTGGGGGGCAACGCACCCGTTTTCTCGGTGGGATGAGCAACAAGTTACCGAAGATGAACGCTATCAGCGATTGGTCGATTTACTGCAAGATATGGCGAGACGGCTTGTTACTTTTGGTCTACATGTCCACGTGGGCGTCGATACGGGTGATAAGGCGGTAATGGTTTGTGATCGGATCATGCATCACTTGCCCACGATTCTAGCACTGAGTTGCAGTAGTCCCTTTTGGGAGCAACGAGACACGGGCTTGGCTTCCTATCGTTCTAAGATCATGGAAGGTTTGCCGACAGCCGGTTTGCCCACCTTGATGCGTAATTGGAGCGAATATGTGTGGCTTGTGAATCATATGGTAGATACGGGATTCATCAATACGATTCGCGAAATCTGGTGGGATGTCCGACCGCATCACAACTTTGGCACCGTTGAGGTTCGTGTGTGCGACATGCCGGGCAACCTCCAAGATACCCTGGCCATCACCGCGCTTATTCAGTGCTTGGTCAAAGCCTTGTCTGACGACATTGATCAGGGAGCCTATCAGCACGATTGTCACCCGATGATGGTGCTGCAAAATAAATGGCGGGCGTGTCGCTATGGGCTCAACGCACGTCTGGTAGACACCTACACCTATGAATCTTTTTCCGCCAAGGAGCGGATTGGTCAACTGGTGCGGCGGTTGCGACCGGAAGCCGAGGCGCTCGACTGCAAAGATTATCTGGAAGCCTGCCTCGACATCGCTTCGCGACCGAGTTGGTCCGAGCGGCAGCGCAGTATCTATGAGCAGACGCAGGACCCGACTGAAATTGTCCGCACTCTCACCGAACTCTCCCGGATTCGCGCCCGCGACTCCTCGCGGACGGGGATGCCCTGATCTGTCCTGCTTTAACAAGCCAAGGATGAATCTGGGGTATTTGGGTAATCTTTTCCGACAGTAACGGTTTTTCGGGATATTACGGTTCTAACGGTTCGATATTCAGACCGTGCGGCTTTATTTCCAACCGTTCAACGGGAAAATCGCTCGATGTCGACAAGGCCCCAGAGGATGCACTCATTCGCGTTGGCGGCCAGCATGCTGCTGCTGGTCCTGTCGCGGTTATGTAGTGCGGAGGTTCCATCGAACTCATCGATTGGCCTGCTCAACGACTGGCCGCAGCAATCGGTCGATCCGCGTCGCAGCGATGCGGCAAGGCGACCGGTCTATCAGAGGATACCGGGCCATTTGCGCACGGCGTCCGCTCAGGATTTTGCCCTCGACCGCCCTAAAAATATTGCGCTGCAAACCTTTGACATGCCACAAGGGGAACCGCAGGCGATACCGCTTGGTCCGGTGGCCACTCTTATGCTACCGGTCGGACCGCCCGAAGCATGGTGGGTCGATGCGGAGTACTTGTATTGGTGGACAAAGGGGATGAAAAATACACCACCGCTAGTTACGACGAGCAATGACGCGGATCTTGGAAGAATCGGAGAAAGTTCAACCCGTGTGCTGTTCCCTACCGCCGCCTTGTTTCAGGCACCGGGTTCAGGGGGCAGAATTCGTTTTGGCCATTGGTGGAACGCGGAACATACCCAGGGGATCGCCGCGGATTTGTGGGGTTTGAACGGCCCCAGCGAGCGATTCGCGGTCTCTTCCGCCGGAACCCCTTTGATCGCCCGCCCATTTTTTGACACTTCATCAGGAAGTCAGAATGCGGAGGTTGTCGCAATCTCGGGAACCCCTTCACGATCGGGAGGAGTTTCCGTGGATGCGGACAGTGATCTTTACAGCGGGGGTATCGCGTGGCGCTGGCAGCTAGGTGTTTTGCGTCCGAGCCGCGCCCGACCGTGTCGCAACGCACCGGCGTCTTTTCAATTCCTACCGCGAGGCGATATCCGACTCGATTTTACCTGCGGTTATCGTTATGCCAGGCTTCAGGAGCGGCTTTCGATCTTTGAGAATGTAATCCTTGGTTCGGATAACCGGTTTGATGTGGAAGATCACTTTCGCACGACCAATGATTTTAACGGTGCAGAAATCGGCCTACTTTACACACATCATCACTGTCGTTGGTCTTTTGAATTTAGGCCACGAATCGCATTCGGGGGCGTGCGACAGCGAACGCAGATCAATGGTAACACTCTTTCCACTCCGAGCGGTGGCACTCCACTCAATGAATCGGGCGGACTGCTGGCACTGGCAGGTACCAACATCGGTACGTTCACGCGGGATGAATTTTCGATCTTGCCACAGGTCGATGCCCGACTCGGATATCGGATCATGGATCGGTTAACGCTGACGTTGGGCTACTCGTTTCTGTATTGGATGCGTGTCGCCCGACCAGGGGAACAAATTGATTTTCGTGTGAACCCGAATTATTTTCCCAGCAGCAGCCCGTTTGATCCGCCGCCGACACCTCCCCTGGGTCCGCGGGACCCAAGGCCGCTGTTCGCCGATGCGGCTTTCTGGGCCCAAGGCTTGAATCTAGGACTCGAGTATCGGTTTTAACGCATTGGTTTAATCAGCGGTCGAACGCTTATCATTCTCTGCATCCGCATCGGCAGGTTCAATTAAAAGCCAGTCGGGAATCCGCTGCACCTGACCATTGCGATCAACACAGGCCAGTGTACTGGCCGCCTTCGCAATCAATAAATCGTCATGGAATAGTTCGTACTCGTGATCAATCCGCACGAGGGTGACCCGCATGGTCCGTGTTTTAAGTTGCAATAGATCATCATATTTAGCACCCCGATGATACTGTACGGCAATCTTTGTCACGACCAGAAACAGCCCCGAGTCTTCAAATTCACGGTATGTTTGTCCCAAAGCCCTTAATTGTTCGGTTCGACCGATTTCGAAATAGCTGAGGTAATTTGCATGGTGTAAACGCCCCATGGCATCGGTCTCGCTGTAGCGGACGCGAATTTCCGTCTCATGTTGGTTGATCATTTGCTTGCTTCGGTTTGTTGACGCTTGATGCCCGATTCTTTATAGTACCGGTCCGAGCGGCGAGTTCGGAGGGATCCAATTCCAAATCCGCTAACAGCTTAGTCGAATCTATGAGCACCGGAGAAGGCGCCGGAACAGAGTTTTCCACCATGCGTGGTCGCGATTAT
>JAYZMM010000075.1:0-19957 GCA_036153155.1 Planctomycetota bacterium | reverse complement strand
CGTCGCGCCGGCCGCGCACGATACCGCCTCAGCAGTGGCCGCCGTTCCAGTCACGACAGACGCTGGATGGTGCTATCTTTCGAGTGGAACCTGGTCGCTGATGGGCGCTGAACTTGATGCACCGATTATCAGCGACGCCGCTCGCGACGCGCCACTGACCAACGAACGTGGCGTCGGGGGTAAGGTCCGCTTTCTCAAAAACATCATCGGGCTCTGGCTGGTGCAGCAGTGCCGAGCCGATCTAACGCGACGTGGCGAGGAATATTCCTACGCCGAACTTGCGGCCGAAGCCAAGGCGGCACCGCCGCTTGCAACGATACTCGACCCAGATCATCCACCGTTCATGCTCCCGGGAGGGATGCTCGAAAAGATCGCCACCTACGCCAAGCAGACCGGGCAGCCGATTCCAGCTACCGCGGGCGAGGCGGTCCGAAGCTGCCTGGAGACGCTGGCTCTAACCTACCGCCGAACACTTGCGAGTTTGGAGAGCGTGACCGGTGCGAGGTATGAAGTGCTCCATATTGTTGGAGGAGGGAGCAAAAACGAACTGCTGTGCCAGATGACGGCTGATGCATTGGGTCGCGTGGTGGTCGCCGGGCCGGACGAGGCGACTGCTGCCGGAAACATTCTGACGCAAGCCCTCGGCAGCGGGGATGTGTCAGATCTTTCTCAGATCCGACAAATGGTTTCCGCCTCCTGGAATCCCATCCAGTATAATCCAGGTAAAACCAATGGGTGGGATGACGCTTACGGACGTTTCCTCACCCTCCGAGGTGAATCCTCTTAACGGAGCCCACGAAGATGGAAGCGGACTTTAATTCCAACTACCCGTCAATCGATCACCTCCGAAAAAAAGCAGGCAAGCGTGTACCTGGTTTTGCCTTTGATTATCTGGAGGGGGGATGTAACTCAAACATAAACCTGCACCGCAACACCGCCGATATCCGCGAGGTGCAACTGCGTCCTTTTTACATCGGTGAATATGCAGGCAGCGATTTGCAGACAGAATTATTCGGGGAAACTTACGATGCGCCATTCGGTGTAGCGCCAATCGGCTTACAGGGGTTGATGTGGCCGCGGGCATGCGAATTTTTGGCCGAAGCGGCCGCGGCACATAACCTTCCGTTCTGCCTGTCGACCGTCGGCACCGCCAGCATTGAGACGATCGCCGATATCACCGGTGGTAGAGCGTGGTTTCAACTCTATCATCCAGTCGAGGATGATCTTCGCAACAAGATTATCGGTCGCGCGGCTGATGTCGGACTACCGGTGCTGGTCATCTTGGCCGACACACCCACCTTCGGCTATCGCCCGAAAGAAATTCGCAACGGGCTCTCCATTCCTCCACGGATGACCATGCGGAATATCTGTCAAATGCTTACACATCCAGCATGGTGTGCCGGTCAACTCGCTGCAGGCAAACCTGAGTTCGCAACAATGAAACCCTACATCCCAAAGGGCCTCGACATGAAGCATTTAGGCCTGTTCATGAATCGCACCTTTGCCGGCCGATTGAATGAAGACAAAATAAAAGCGATTCGAGATCTTTGGAAAGGGAAACTGGTGGTCAAAGGAATCGTTACAGAACAGGATACTGAAAAAGTGATCGCCCTCGGAGCCGACGGCATCATTTGCTCCAATCATGGTGGACGACAACTCGACGCAGGTGAATCTACCATCAAGCCAATGACTCACCTCGCTGCGAGGTATGGCAATCAGATCACCGTGATGCTTGATTCGGGAGTGCGCGCGGGCCCGGATGTCGCGTGTGCATTGGCAAGCGGCGCAAAGTTTGTTTTCCTCGGCCGGTCATTCATGTATGGCGTCGCCGCACTCGGTAAAAAAGGTGGTCACCACACGATGTTTATGCTCAAGCGACAGCTGCAGCAGGTCATGGAACAGCTTGCGTGCGAACGTGTCGCCGATTTCCCGCAGCACCTTATTACCCAATGACTCAGCAGCTTCTTTCCCTATCTGCGAGGCGGGTGCCGAAGTGGCGAGTGGATGATTAGACTGGGCATTCCTTAGCAGCAAGCAGCGATCAACAGCGGAGCTCTCGGATGGACATGGACAAACTCGTTTCGCTCTGCAAGCGACGCGGATTTCTATTTCAGTCAAGTGATATTTATGGTGGCCTGCAAGGCTTCTGGGATTATGGCCCCCTGGGAGTCGAGCTAAAACGAAATATCAAAGAGGCGTGGTGGCGCGACATGGTCACCAGCCACGACGAACTAGACCCGCCTGCTGGGGCACCCTCGGCATACGAGATGACTGGGCTCGACTGCACCATCATCATGCATCCGCAAGTCTGGAAATCTTCTGGCCATTATGATCTGTTCCACGATTTCATGGTTGATTGCCGGGAGTCGAAAAAACGTTACCGGCATGACCAACTGCGGGGTCGCTGGGCCGAGTACGATGGCCGTCGAGTTTTTATTGCCTGCGAGGCAGGGGGCGAGGAGGGGCTCGAGCAGACGCAGTCCCGCGGCCTGAAGCTCTTTCAACTGCGCAATAAGCAGGCAGATCGTATCGCGTGGGGCAGCGACCTGATGTGCCTGACCGAAATCGATGACTTTACACAGGTTCTCGGTCCCGATGCGAAGGCGGTGGGCACCCTTACGCCACCGCGAGAATTCAACCTGATGTTCAAAACGATCGTCGGCGCCCTCGGCGGAGAGGAAGACGCCGCATTTTTACGACCGGAAACCGCCCAGGGAATCTTTGTCAATTTCAAAAATGTCGTCGATAGCACGCGAGTTAAAATTCCCTTCGGTATCGCTCAAATCGGCAAAAGTTTTCGCAATGAAATCACGCCGCGAAATTTCACCTTTCGCTCGCGGGAGTTTGAGCAGATGGAAATTGAATTTTTCTGCCACCCCGATACCTCGGCCGATTGGTATCGCTATTGGCGAGATCGTCGCCTTCGCTGGTATCGCGAGTTGGGCCTTGCTGACGAGCGACTGATCCTTCGCGAACATGAGGCTCACGAATTGAGCCACTATTCTAGTGGAACCGCCGATATCGAATATGCGTTTCCGTTCCTACCTCCGGGAGAATTCGGTGAACTGGAAGGTATCGCGCACCGAGGCGACTTTGATTTACGGAGTCACATGGAAGGGAAGCTCGACGAAAAAAGTCGTCCGCTGGTGGTTCAGCAGGGACCGGACGGTAAACCGCTGCATCGGGGTAGTGGAAAAGATCTTACGTACCGCGACGAAGTAACCAATGACCGCTATCTTCCCCACGTGATTGAGCCGTCGGCTGGAGCAGATCGGGCGGCCTTGGCGTTTCTATGCGAGGCGTTCAACGAAGATGAGGCACCCGACGACAAAGGGAAAATGCAAACCCGAACAGTGTTAAAACTTCATCCCAGGATTGCCCCGATCAAGGCTGCAGTTTTTCCCCTGGTGAAAAAAGACGGCATGCCAGAAAAAGCCCGCGAGCTCTATCGGGCACTAAAACAGCGATGGAATGTCTTTTATGATGAGAAGGGCGCCGTGGGTCGTCGTTATCGCAGACAGGATGAGGCAGGGACTCCATTTTGCATCACCATTGACGGCCAATCACTCGATGACGACACGGTCACGATCCGTGATCGCGACACTCTCGAGCAGTGGCGCTGCTCGCTGCATGAGTGTGAGGCGCAGCTTGCCGAGCGGCTTCGCTAAATTCGAACTTGCCCCGCCTTAACCTCCAACGAAGCACGACCGAAGCACGCACAATCGCTACAGCCTGAACCGGGCCGTGCAGGCTATGACGATTACCCCTATCACAGGGGCCTCTCCGCTTCGCTAACCGGAAAATATTCCCGAATTCCCCCTGCTTCACACGCAGAATCGGGAATGATTAATTGTCGCCACATGCGGCAACGACAGAAACATCCCCCGGAGACCAAAACAATGTGTACTGCTGTCCTCACTCAAGCTTCGAACCACGCATCGACAAAATTCCTCTCGCGCGCTTCGGCCGAAACCACTGCCACCAAGCCCGGTCGCCGACGAAATATTGACCCCACGACCTGCGAGCGAGATTATTCCTACGACGAGCTGGAGTTCATGCAAGCGCTCGATGAGTATAAGCGAACTTCAAAGCGAATGTTCCCGACTTGCAGCGAAATCCTGGAGGTACTGCATACGCTGGGATACACCAAGGATGTGATCCTCAACGAGGACTAGCCACAAGCGTCGCAAGCGTCGCAGTCATCGCAAGCAGCGCTAGGGTAAAAAAGGGAATCCAGGACACTTAGCCTGACGTTGTGCGGTAAAAAAATTTCTTTTCGTCTCTGGAGAGATCGCACCGATACCAGACTTATCCAATCGGTATTGATAACCTCGGTCACGGATGACCGGACGCGTTTTCTCGTGCTTTTCTTGTCCAGGGAACTTCCTCATGCGTCGTATCGCATTTCTCATTTTCATTTTGAGCGTCATCGCGGCAATCGATACACCGATGACTTTTGCACAACCCTATGGTGTGTCAGGAGGCAATAACCTGATGCCGGCATCCGGGGGTATGGGCGGAACAAGCGTGGCACGTCCGCAAGATTTCCTCTCCGCAATAAACTTTAACCCGGCTGCATTGACGCAATACGAGGGCACCCAATTCACTTTGGCAGGCACCTGGGCCGAGCCGACATTCAACCTCGATCAACGTGTTGCTCTACCGCCACCTTTAAACGTGGGTGCTTTCTCGGCGAAATCGAGTACACCTGGAATTCTAGCGCCAAACATCGGAATGTTTCAGCAAGTCGAGGTCGGGGGGCGAGACATGCACCTAGGGATCGCCCTGATTTCGGCCTCCGGGTTGGGGACGAGCTTCCTGCATGTCCCCGAGGCCAATGGGACATCATCTTATTTACTCTGCCTCGAAGTTGCGCCAAGTGTCGGCTTTCAACTTACGGATGATTTAGCGGTCGGTGCCGGGGTATTCCTGGGGACGGCGTTTTTAGAAGGCCCCTTCATTGCCCGCTCTGCAATGCAGAACGATTACGCGCTTCGGGCAAACGTTGGAATCGACTACGATGTTTCTGATGAGACGAATGTGGGCTTTTACTGGAAAACTCGTCAGAATTTTACGTTCCATAACCAGGAAGTGCTTGCCCCCGGAACGCAAGGCATTGACGTACACCTCGGGCTTCCTGAGCAATTTGGGGTCGGTGTTGCCAATAGCAGCTTGGTCGACGGACGTCTTTTACTTGCCGCCGATGTACTCTATTTCATGTGGGATACTGCGGACTTCTGGAAAAACCAATATCGCAATCAGTGGATCTTGCAACTCGGCATGCAATTCGAGGTGAACGATCATCTGAAGATCCGCGCCGGTTATGACTTCGCTGAGAACCCGATCGATGACAACATCGGTACCACAGGCAACACGAATGCAGATAACATTCGGAAATATACTCAGGCACAGTTCGGTGTGATCAATGAAAACCGTTTTACATTCGGAATTGGAGCAGTGGATGTCCTGCCGGGGCTTGATTTTGACTTTTTCGCCGGTGGAATGCCTCGGGTCTCACATAATTTTGGACCCAACACATCGGTTAATCTTGAGAGCTACTGGATCGGGGGCGGCTTGACCTGGCGATTCAGTGATATGTATGTCATCGAAAGACGCTAGGGCCGCTTGAGACGCTTGCACCGTCGCTTAAGCGAATCGATAATGGTTGCTACTCCCCACACGCCTCTCCTCCGCCAAAGCGATCGACGTGGAAATTTTTCGTCAACTCGATGCTCTTCCTGACCACCTTCGTGGCGGTGCGCTGACGATCGGAAATTTCGACGGAGTCCACCTCGGACACGCTGCCATCGTCCAGACACTCAAGGCAGAAGCAACGCAGTGCGGAGGCGCCGCCGTTGTTTTTACTTTCGATCCGCATCCGGTGCGACTACTTCGGCCAGAGCAAACCCCGCCTCCTTTAACGTGGACCAAACGTAAAGCCGAACTTCTTGCCGAGCAGGGAGTCGATGCTTTGATTGCCTATCCAACTGACCTATCGCTTCTTCGGTTGAAGGCCGAGGTTTTCTTCGACCAGATTGTATGCACTGCGGTTGCGGCGCGTGCCATGGTGGAAGGTGAAAACTTTTATTTCGGTCGTGATCGTGAAGGTGATATTCCAACGCTTCGAGAGCTTTGCCGCATCCGTGCCATGAAACTAACGGTGGTACCGCCGATATCGGTCGACGACCAACCGGTCAGCAGCTCACACATCCGCAACCTACTCGCCGAGGGGGACGTCGCTACGGCAGCCCGCATGCTCACCCGTCCCTACCGTTTGCGGGGCATGGTTACACATGGAGCCGGGCGAGGCGCAAAACTCGGCTTCCCGACCGCCAACCTGGAGGCAATTGATACGCTAATCCCTGCCGATGGCGTGTATGGGGGTGTTGCGCGTGTAAACGGCGGAGAACATGCGGCGGCCATACACATCGGGCCCAATCCGACGTTTGAAGAAATGCACAAAAAGGTAGAAATTCATCTCGTCGATCACGACGAGACGCTTTATGGCATGCCGCTCGAGGTAGACTTTGTGATGCGACTGCGGGATACTGGTAAATTCGAGAGCGCCGAATCGCTCAAAGATCAACTTGCCCATGACGTCGATCAGGTTCGAATCTGGTGGGCAGCTAACAAGACCTGAGGAACACCATGGCCATTGACTGGAAGCGTTTTTGCGACATCGTTAATTCTCACAACACTTTTCTAGTGACCAGTCACATTCGACCCGACTGCGATGCGCTCGGTAGTGCGTTGGGCATGGCACTCGTCCTGGAATCTCTCGGCAAACAAGTCCGTATCGTGACCGGGGATCCAGTGCCTCCGAACCTTGCCTTTATTGATCCCGATCAGCGAATCGAACATCTCGGAGGCGATGTCACACTTGATCAGCTGAGTGAAATCGAGGTGATGATCGTGCTCGACACGAGCGCCTGGGCACAACTCGGCCCGATGGGGGATGTCTTGCGGGCCGATCGCAAGATCAAAATGGTACTCGACCATCACGTGAGCGAAGATGACCTGGGAGCGGAGTACTTTAAAAACACGACAGCGGAAGCAACCGGACGTTTAGTAGCGGAGGCGGCCTCGGAGTTAGGCGTACCTTTGACCGCTGAAATTGCCACCCCGCTGTTTGCAGCGCAAGCGACCGATACGGGTTGGTACCGATTCAAATCGACTACTGGTGATGCATTGCGTGTGGCAGCGTCGCTTGTCGATGCCGGAGCGGTTCCTCAGGAAATTTATTCCGACATATACGAGCAGGATACGTTGGGTCGGTTACGTCTGCGCGGCATCGTACTGGCTCGCACTGAGACCGATCTCGATGGCCGCATGGCACACACGTTCATCCGCCTCTCGGATTTCAAGCAAGCGGGTGCCGTGCCAAGTGACACGGAAGATTTGATTAACCTGACCCTTGCGATCAAAGGCGTCGAATTTGCCGTAATTCTCGTAGAACAAGATGCGGGGAATTTTAAGCTGAGCTTTCGCAGTCGCTGCGGAGTCGATTGCTCGCAACTGGCGCAACAGTTCGGTGGAGGAGGACACAAAGCGGCAGCCGGTGCGGGCATCGACGGCCCGTTTGAAGACGCACAGCCCAAAGTATTAACAGCGGTTCGTGAAGCGATGCAAGCGGCCGTTTAAGCACGCTGAGTTCTCATTTCAGGCAGAGTACCTTTGCGCGTTTTGTCCGTTATAATACGAGAGACGTTCCTGCCAACCGAAATCTGCCCCAGCATACTTCTCTATGGATACGAGCATTCCGCAATCTGATTCGGCACCCGCCCCCTGTTGCGGCACGAAGCGGCGGGGGCTGATCAAGGGGTTACTCGCTGCTGCAATCGGCGGGGTAGTTGCATTGTTCCCCTTCGTCCCTGGCCTGCTGGTGCTGACGAGTCCACTCCGAAAGAAACGAAAAACTGGCGGACAGATGATCCGGATTACCACACTGGGTGCACTCGCCGGAAGCGATCGGCCTCGTCGATTCCAAGTAATTGCTGCACGGCGTGATGCATGGAACAAATTTCCGCCCGAGCCGATTGCGGGTGTCTATCTTGCACCTCAAGGGGAGGGCAAACCCCCGCGTGCCTTCTCAGTTACCTGTCCCCACCTCGGCTGTGCAGTCGATTACAACGGCGACACCGATGAATATCAGTGTCCGTGTCACACCAGTGCATTTGCCACCAACGGTGACACTCTTTACGGACCGAGCCCGCGGGGGCTGGATGAATTGGCCGTCGAGATCCGCGGTGAAGACGAGGTCTGGATCGACTACAAGCGGTTTGAAGTCGGCAAAAGCAAACAGATTGAAATCCCCTCGTAGCCCGAATTACGAGGGCAACGCGCATGAAACCAATACTCGACTGGCTCGATCATCGAACCGGATACCGTGCAATCGTCCACGAATCGCTCTATGAAAACATTCCGGGCGGGTCGCGGTGGCGTTATGTGTGGGGCAGCACCCTTGTGTTCGTTTTTTTTGTGCAGGTGGTAACCGGCATTTTTCTCTGGATGGCTTATAGCCCGAGCACGCAAACAGCATGGGAGAGCGTCTATTACCTCGAATATCACGTAGATGGCGGGTGGCTATTGCGAGGCATCCATCATTATGCGGCACAGATCATGATGATCTTAATGCTACTGCACGTCTTGCAGGTGATCATTGACGGTGCCTACAAAGCCCCGCGCGAAGTTAATTTCTGGTTCGGCCTGCTGTTGATGCTCATCGTATTTGGCCTTGGGCTCACCGGTTATCTGTTGCCATGGGACCAAAAAGGCTACTGGGCCACGAAGGTTGCCACAGAGATTGCCGGCAGCGTAGGCCGGGAGATTCCGGAGATGGCTGTCGGTGGACCGGATTATGGCACACAAACACTCACGCGATTTTTTGCCATTCATGCGGGAGTGCTGCCGGCCACACTGATTGGGCTGCTGATCGTACACCTTGCGTTATTCCGCAAGCACGGGATCACAGCAAAATTGAGTGGCCGTCGAGAGGGTTTTCGACAGGACTTCTGGCCCGATCAAGTCCTGAAAGATGCGGTTGCCTGCTTGGCAGTCCTGCTGGTGATCGTTTTTCTTGCCTGGCAATTCCGTGCAGAACTCGGGGCACCGGCAGATGCTGCCGAAAACTATGCTGCGGCACGGCCGGAGTGGTACTTTCTATTCTTATTTCAGTTTCTTAAATATTTTCCCGGAGAGTATGGGAAATTAATCGGTGCTGTGGTGTTACCGACCCTCTTGGTGCTCTTTATGTTCCTCATGCCCTTTGTCGGTCGCTCCCGCAAGGGTCATCGACTTAATATTGCCTTCATCGCGCTGGTGATGACCGGTTCGGGAATCCTGACGCTGCTCGCGCTCGATGAAGATTACTACGCTGCGCGTGTTGATCGAAGTCAAATTGCCGAAGTAGAAGAGGCCTTCGAGAAAATTGCGATTAACTTGCGGAAAGAAGGGCAGGGGAGTCCGTACGCCGACAAGGAACAGACCGAGCAACTCGCTCTATATGCTGGTTCTGACGTCGCCAAAAATGAGACATTGCAAGACCAGTTAATCCGCTATCAACGGTATCGCACCTCGGAGAACTTCATCCAAGCGGTGCATGCGGCAGAAGTAGAGGCCACACGAGTCAAAGAACTGGCCGTCGAGTGGGATCCGCAGGCCGAGGCTTACTTACCGAGCATTCCCCCGGAAGGTGCGCTTGCACTTCTACGTTCAGATCCGAAAACTCAGGGCCCCAAGCTGTTCGGTCGCTATTGCGCTTCTTGCCACGACTATTCGGGCCCCGGAGCGGAACCTTCTTTCGTGACTATTCACCCGCTGGCGCCAGAGACCGGAGAGCATATTCCCAACGGGGGACCGAATCTTTATCGCTTCGCCAGTCGGGAATGGATCGCGGGTATGCTGAATCCGACGGAAGTCGCCAAGGTCCATCTTGACCGTGCCACCTGGACCGTGACCGACGCCCCGTTCTACGGGAACACCAACATTGCTGCTGAAGAGGGAGGGATGGTCGAGTTTGTCCAGACCGATCTGGCAGATCTTGACGAAGAAGGAAAAGAGAAACTAGAGGCAATCATTGTCGCTCTTTCGGCCGATGCCGGCCTGCCTTATCAATCAAAGATGGACCAGGAGGCCGCAACTGCCGGCCAACTCACCCGGGGCCGTGAAGCATTCACCGAGAGTTTTGAATCGTATGCCTGCTCCGATTGCCACCGCTGGGGAGACATCGAAGATGCCGAGGATGCGCCTGATCTAACAAACTATGGCTCTCGGGACTGGATGATTTCGATGATTGCGGATCCGGCGCACATTTATGGCGAACACAACGACCGAATGCCGGCATTTGATCCCCCAGACAATCCCGAGGCAAGCCAGCTAAGCCGCGACAAAATCGGACTGATCGTGGACTGGATCCGACAGGATTGGCCCTCTCAAGGCGACGAAGGGACATCCGGGGACAAAATTCAACCGTAAACAGGTGCTAGCACCTACGATCGATTCGAATTCACTGATGATGTCAGTGCTATCGTGACGAAATAAGAAGAGGTGATTTATACCCCCTTCCTGGAATCTTCGTCCCGAAGTCGAGTCGCTCATGTGGTGTTACCGCTGTCAAACTGAAATCGACATGCCCGCACCACCGACAGTCGAGTCTTATCGCGGCAACGTGCCTTTAGCCGACTTTTCCACCTCGGCCTGCCCCCATTGCGGCAGCCCTCTTTTCTCGCACACAGATATCGATCCTCAACATGCAGAGGCTCCGATCGACAGTTGGGAAGAGCGGCTCGAACAGGAACTCGCCGAGGTCCGCGAGTTGCTTGGCGAAAGCAGTCGCTTACGAGAATCGACTACGCGGGTCGATCCACCAGTTGCCAAGACCTTGGAAACGCCAGAACATGCGGGGCGGCCGAAGGTCGTCTGTGCGAAGGAGGAGCCAAAAAACTTCGGTCGCATGCGACGACCCGTGAAATATCTCATGCCACGGACACCAGCAATCATTTTACTACTGCTCGGCTTGGGACTAATGAGTGGGCCGTGGATTCAAGGATTTGAATCCATCGGGCAGCATGGGCTTTCCCTGGAGTGGGCAGGCCAGGTACTGCTTTCAGTCGGAGGGCTGCTTTGGTTACGCGATTACGTCCAGCAGGGACAAGAATTATCAGGAAAAATGGACGCCACAATTGCCGGCCTGCACCTGTTACGACGCGAGATCGCAACTCCTACGCAGTCCGATGACGCACATCTTCAGTTGGCAGATCTGAAGCGACGGCTCGCGGCAGTGGCTCGCTCGGTCAAGTTCTAACTTAGCCGTCACCGAATTCCACCCATCTCTACTGCCTCCCGGACCCGATCGATACCGAGCATATAGGCCGCCATTCGCAAGCTCGTTTTTCGATCTGACGCCAGTTGCCAAACCGCCTCAAAAGCTCCGGAAAGGGCACGATCTAATTCCTGTCGTACTCGGGTTAATCCCCACTTATAGTGTTGACGGTTCTGAACCCACTCAAAGTAACTGACCGTTACGCCACCGGCATTAGCCAGAATATCGGGTAGCACTGTCACGCCCGCCTCGGCGAGACGATCATCCGCGTGTGGCCAGATCGGTCCATTGGCAGCTTCAACAATCACCGGAGCACGAATCGCTTCGACATTTTCCATTGTGATCACTCCCCCGATCGCCGCCGGAATGAGCAGATCGACATCCAAAGTCAAAAGTTCCTCACCACTGATCAATTCGCACTCACCGTATCCACGCAGCGAGCCTTCGCCTTGATTCACGTGTTGTACCAGCGCCGGAATATCGAGTCCCTTTGGATTATAGTAGGCCCCAGACAGATCACTTACGGCTACCACTTTACACTCAGCGAGTTGTAAAAACCTCGCCGTATGTAGACCCACGTTGCCGAAACCCTGGATCGCGACACGCGTGCCGGAGGCCTGTCGGCCGAGTCGGTTGAGCGTTTTGAGTGCCAAAATCCCAACCCCACGCCCGGTCGCCTCCTCGCGGCCTGGGATACCGAAAAGCTCGACCGGTTTACCGGTAACACATGCCGGATTGAAACCCTCGAATTTATTGTATTCATTCATGAACCAGGCCATCGCTCGCCAATCGGTTCCCATATCGGGGGCGGGAATATCCGTATCAGGACCGACCACCTCGTGCAGGCGGGCAACAAACTTGCGGGTCAACCGTTCGAGTTCCCGCGAACTGAGGCGATGCGGATCGACTGCAATCCCACCTTTAGCGCCGCCGTAAGGAATATCAACGACCGCCGTTTTCCAGGTCATCAATGAGGCAAGTGCTCGGACCTCGTCTAAATCCACCTCTTTATGGTAACGAAGCCCGCCCTTCATTGGCCCCCGCGCGTTATTGTGCTGGACGCGATAACCACTGAAGGTGGCAAGATGTCCGTCATCCATCTCGATCGGCAATTGCACTCGCACTTCCCGATAGGCACCGGCCAACATAGCCGTGACGCGATCCGACAGTTCCAACGCGGATGCAGCCCTTGAAAAATACAATTGCGCCGAATCGAGTGCCTGCATCATGGTATCCAGGTGGTAAAATATGGTCAGTTTGTCCGCCACTCCATGGGCCCGTCAGGGTTCCATCTCCCGACAGGGAGTTGGCGGGTGTAGCATCCATAAACCTTATCGTTATCCGGTATCCGAATGCAATCGGTATCTTCTTTTTGGCAACGGCTTGTTGAATCTGAGCTATTAGGGCCCGCAGAAGCGGAAAACCTGCAAGCGGCCTTTGCATCGATAGGATTGGTTCAGGATGCCAATGCAGTGGCAGAGTGGCTGATCAACCAGAAAAAAATTTCGCGCTATCAGGCGACCGGATGCTTGACCGGTGCTTATACCTCATTCAGATGGGGTGATTTTTTGCGCACCGAACCGATCGATAGCGGCCCGCTCCAATATCAGTGGCGAGCCCAACACATCCCGAGCGGTCAACGGGTGATCTTGGTAGCGCTGAGATCCGATAGTGCCGAGGAAAGGGAGCAACTCGCACCGATACTCGATGCAAGTGATCGCATTTTCACCATTCAGCATCCGCTCTTTGCGCCCTGCGAACTCATGTATCGCGAGCGGGTCGTAATGGCCATCCTGATTGATCGTGGAGGAACCTCGTTGTCGCGCATCTTGGCCGGCGGCACACGGCTCTCGGTTTCTCAGTCAGCGTCGATTGCCGCTGCGATCGCCACTGACCTGCAACATCTCCATGCCGCGGGACTAGTCCATGGCCATGTGTATCCCGAGACGATCTGGATTCCGTCAAAGGGCGAAGCACAGCTATTGCATATTCCGCCCGACTTGAGCACGAATCCCCAAAGAGGTTCGCTCGAAGCTTCAATGGCCAATTACGCGGCGCCGGAATTACAGCCACACGATGTTCAGGCAACGATCCAGTCGGATCTTTACGCCCTCGGGTGCACGCTCTTTGAAATGCTTTGTGGCCACGTTCCATTTGTCGGCAATGAATCCATTGAGAATAAAATGCGGCGGCATGCGGCGGAGGCGATTAGCCCACTTCAAATGGCTGGCGCCCCTGAGGGGATCGACCAAATTGTGCGATACCTCATGGGAAAAAATATCGGCGTGCGTTATCAGAGCGCTGCTACCGTGGCTGAAACACTACAGCCTTTCATTGCGGCCGAAGATCAAGCGAAAGAGCGGGTGGCACCCGAGCCCTTGCAGCAATACATACGCATGGCAACCGGTCGCAGAGAACAAGAGCTCATTGCGATTCGCTCAGCATGCTTACCTGTCGTGGCTCGTCCATCAGAACGAACCCATCGAACAAACTTCCCCGAGAATGCAATTCCATCCGCGGCTGCGCCGAACCAACCGACCCAGCCGGCTGAAATTAATCTCAATGCACCATCCAGTGAGGCTTCTCAAGCAGCTCATGCGATCACTCTTCCGGGACCGGATGCAAGACGCAACGACCGCAAACGATCATCACGTCGACCGACCTCAGTTCAGGTTACTTTAGGTGTCGCTCTATTGACCGCGATCGGCATCACAATCAGCCTCTGGAAGCGTCCAAGCGAGCGAGAGGCAATGCCTCATGGAGAGCCAAATGTTTCACCACATGTTGATTTCCCTGAACTTAAAGAAAATGGCATTCAAACCATAGCGACGCCGGAACAACCAACTCTGGTCGAAAAACCTGGTGACGCAGACCCATCGGCAATCTGGGATTCGCCGACCCATGGCATGCGACCTCAGTTGCGATATCTGGCACCGGGCCCGAAGGTGGTTCTCTCGGCCCACCTTGTCAGATCGGGATCAGTAGCATGGCAAAATGTACTGCGTGCATGCAACCTTAAGCCTGCAGACTTAAACAATTTTGTCGAGGAAAAGACCGGCTTTCGTGACGATGAAATCGACCGACTGGACATCGGATTGTATGCAGAGGGAAGTGGGGTCAGTTCGGTATGGGTATGCTACCTTACGAACGGTCACGCAATGAACGTATTCGAGTCGCGATGGAAAACAGGCAATAGCACACTTTACGCCGGGGAACCAATCTACTCTCGCGGTGAACGTTGCTTCTATAAACCATCTGGCAAAGCCAACGTTTTCTGTGTGGGTAATAAAAAACAGATTGAGGAAATCATCGACTGGCTTGGCGAAGAGACGCGGCTTGATGAAGCGCAATTGAAAGTCCTGGAATTGGCAGACGGGGAACGCGATATAAATTTGCTCTTTGATGCAAATTTTATTCGGAGCCACAGGGACCCTCTTTATACTCGATCCGGAGAACCGATCCACAATGTCATCGCTTGGCTTCTTGGACCGGGCGAACATATTCAGGCTGGTCTCCTCAGCCTGAATCTTGAACAGAGTTTCTTTTGCGAGCTGCTGTTGTTTTGCTCTCGCGACAAACAGCCTCGGGTGATCGCAAAGGAAATTTACACGCGGCTTCAACGGGCGCCCTCCGCCCTGACTCAATTCCTGCTCGGACAGTCGATCAGCGACTACAGTCGGGCAACCCTGGCCGTCACACCTGACATGCTGCGATCCCTCGCCCGATACACCAGATTTGATCGAGACCAACCAGGTGGCAAACTCGCAATCCTTCGATCATTCCTCCCTGCTTCTGCAGCGGCACACATGGCTTTAGCCGTAGAACGGCTGCTGGATGAGGTTTCGCGCCCGCAGCGAATGACGACGCCCAAAGCGGAATTATCATTTGAGCAACGATTAAAAAAACTGGTATCACTTTCTTTCGACCAAGATAACCTTCGTAGCGCGATCAGGCAGTTATCCCAGGAGTCTGGAATCGCAATCAAAATCATTGGTCAGGACCTCGAACTGGAGGGCATCACGCAGAACCAATCGTTCGGAATCAGCCTCAGGCAACAACCGACAGAAAAGATTCTGGTAGAAATTTTAAAAGTGGCAAATCCGGAAAAAAATGCTTCCCTTGCCGATGATTCTCAAAAATTGATATATGTGATTAAACAGAATGAGACTGGAAAGAAGCCCACTATCTGGGTCACGACACGCGCAGCCGCGACAAGCCGCGGCGATTCGATTCCACATGTCTTTGTCGCCGACAAATAGGTATCGGTATTCGGATTCGCAAAACGCAGCGATATCGATAAAATAGCGACTGGGGATTCAGCAAGGGAACATAAATTGGATACGTTTGAGCCCTACACCATCCAGTGCGTGACATGCAACGCGGAGCTACGCGTCGAGCGCAAAGAAGCGGTCGGAAAAATCCTTGCTTGCCCGAATTGCAAGAGCATGGTTCAAATCGAGGCAGCGACTCCCGCTATTGAGCAGGAGATATCCGAATCACGGACTGCAAAAGCCTCGGTAAAACAACCTCTGGGTGAACCGGTACCAGATTCTTTTGAGACCAATACGCTCAGCAACCGAGTGCCATCGCCACCGCAACAAAAATTACCGCAATGGACAGTCTTATCGCTCGCGACAGCCACTGGAATTGCTTTTTCCATCGGCTTGTGGTCCGTCCTACGTGGAACGCCGGACCGCGAAACCCTTGAGATTGAAACAGGAGTGCAATCCCCATTAGTCGTGGCCCCTCCCACCGACAGCGACCCCTCCCGCACTCCGGCATCCGCTGTGCAAGTCGCGTCGACTACGCTTCCGAGTGAACCGCCAGCAGCACGAAATGAAGAACCTGAGAAGCCGGTTGAGGTGTCCACCGATACAACTATAGCCCCTCAAAAACAGGCAGTTCCATCAGCAGAAGAGAGCGAACCGACTGAATTGAATAATCCTCTTCGAAAAGAGGTGCCCCCGGGGAAAAAAGGTGACGAAGCGGTAAGCCCTGTTTCTGAGATCCCGAGCGAACCGATCTCGCAGTTACCGCTACCTCCCCCAGCGGAATCGCTCCTGAAAAAGATGGCAATCTCAATTGAAGAAATAAAGTTTGCTGATATTTCTCTTCGCAGCGCGGTGGCGATTCTTGCCCAATTTTCAAACGCGGAAATAATCGTTGATCACGCCGCTTTAATACGTTTCGGTCTCTCACCCGAAACGCGAGTGCGACTGGAGAGCGAAAACAGCTCAGTCGGTGATAACTTGGAAAAACTCTTGCAACCGATCGGTCTAGCTGCCATTCCTTCCGGCGACACAATTTTTATCTCTGCCCCGGAAATGACAGATCAGACTCTCTCTGAAGAGAGCTACGACCTGGACCATGCTCAGGTTGCCGAGGCGACCGAACAGATGATCCGCACGGTGATATTTCCAGCAAGTTGGCAAGCGATGGGAGGCTCTGCAGCAATCCGTCGCGAAGGTAATACGTTGTGGATTACACAAACCAAGGCAGGCCATAGCGCTACGCGCCGATTGCTAACACTTTTGCAACAAACAGGTAGAGGAACTTTCTCTTCTCGTCGAAACTTATCAGTGGATGATCCGCTCGATCAGATCATTGACTGGGGCACACGCGAAGCAGTCCCCTTGGATACCTATGTGAACCAACTCTCATCCCGCCTCAGCTCACCAATTGTGCTTGATATACTGGACCTACGGCGACAGGGAATTTCTAGCCAGGAGCTCGTTGAGGTTGAGGCGGAAAAAAAATCTCTTGACGATCTTATCGACCAGGCCTTCGGTCCGCTGGGGCTAAGTGCCCAGACGATGGATGATCGTTCAGTGATCATTACAACGGCTAGGAGTGCCAGCTCAAATCGCCCACTACTTCGAATTTACCCGATCCCTGAGGCACTTGATATTGATCCTGAGGGACTACTCACAATGATTACCGAACGGGTCGCACCGGAATCATGGTCAACACTGGGGGGTCAGGGTCGCATCGCACTGGACAAACATTCCGCCGCCTTGATTGTATTACAGCCACCCGGTGTGCAACGATCGGTGCTTGAGTTTATTACTGGCTTATCACCCAAATAGCAGCGGTTCCGGGTCCTACCTTTGGGCCACCCTGTTGGTTTAAAATTGCCATTATCTGAGCGTCGGCTTGCTTTCCGGTTTCAATTTTTTTGCGGAGAAAACGATGATTGTTGTGATGCGAGCTGGAGCGACTCAGGATCAGATATCGCATATGGCGACCCAAGTCGAAAATCTTGGTCTGCGGGCGCACGTGATCGTCGGTGCTGAACGAACAGTAATTGCAGCCATCGGCGTCAAACGAGATGGCACAAAGGAATCACTGGCGATCGGCGATGGCGTTGCCGATGTGGTTGCGATCTCCGCTCCATACAAGGTCGCCAGCCTAGAAGTAAAGTCGGAGCGGACAGTCGTTGAAGCGGGTAGCCTACAGATTGGTGGACAGCAGATTGGCATGATCGCGGGTCCGTGCAGTGTGGAAAATGAAACACAGATTCTGGACACGGCCCGGGCTGTGAAAAAGAGTGGTGCAAATGCCCTGCGAGGAGGAGCCTTCAAGCCTCGAACGAGTCCCTATAGCTTCCAAGGAATGAAAGAAGAAGGATTGCAGTTGCTTCAGACAGCGCGGGATGCCACGGGCCTTGCTATTGTGACCGAGGTCGTTGCCACCGAAGACGTCGAACTCGTGGCACGCTATGCCGATGTTTTGCAGGTGGGTGCCCGCAACATGCAAAATTATCGCTTGCTTGAGGCGCTCGGCACCGTGGACCGCGCCGTATTACTCAAGCGAGGTCCTAGCGCGACGGTCGATGAGCTTCTTTTGGCTGCGGAGTACATCCTAGATCGTGGAAATAATCGAGTCATCTTATGTGAGCGAGGCATCAGAACGTACGAAAGTCATACGCGATTTACGCTCCCTCTAGCCACGGTTCCTTACTTGCATCACAAAACACATCTACCGGTTGTGGTGGATCCGAGTCACGGGACAGGTCATGCGTATATGGTCGCCGACATGTCGGCCGCCGCAATTGCCGCCGGTGCAGATGGATTAATTGTTGAAGTGCATCCCGATCCTGAAAATGCCTTTTCCGACGGCTATCAATCTTTAACATTCGATGCATTCGAGAAACTCATGATCCGCTGTCGAAAAATTGCAGATGCCGTTGATCGGCATCTGTAGACAAATTGAAGCATTGCTGGTGCGACTGCTGTCGCGGTACTCAAAATCTCTGAATTCTGAATAAGGTCGACGGATGGACAACGAACGTCTGGTGGGCATTGAGACTAAATTATCATTTCAGGAACAGACCGCGGATCAGCTCAGTGAGGTGCTTCGGGATCAGCAGTCGCAACTGGACGCACTGAGGCGGACTGTCGAAAGACTCTCTGAACGTCTGGGTCAGATTGAGAAAGATGGGTTTGGAGATCCACCATCAGACGAAAAACCACCGCACTATTAAGCCTCAGATAAGCCTCAGAGTCGATACCCGCTAGCGACTGCGATGCCCGACACACCTGCAAAAAAGCCTATTTTTCTGAGTGTTTTCGATCAGTTCCTCGTGAAATACGCCGACTGCGGAACCTGGACGTGTTTGGGGGGTTCAAAGAGGGTGAAGATCTGCGCAGGTAAAACGTGCGACCCGATAACATCGGCTCAACCTCGCTGCAAAGCAGCGCCAGGCCGAGGGCGGCGTGATTCCCGCAACGGGCTTGCCCCGCTTGAAATGGTGCTGGGACTGCCAATTGTGCTGTTGCTCTTCGCATTGTTAATTAACGCTGGATACACAGGAATGTGGAAGCTTCGATTACTTGGCGCTGGGCGAGAGGCAACATGGCGCGACCGCGACCAACGCGACCGTATAGCTCGCCCGGATTACCACAACAGCTTTTGGCTTCAATCTGGTGGAGTCAACGCCAATGGCGAGTTGAAAAGCGGGCAGCGTCTTGCCTCCGGGCCAAAACAGACAGATGACGATGTCCTCGATACCATTAAGGACCAGGAAGATGCTGCAGCTGTCCGCCAACAATTCGGATCTTTGGAAGTGGATGTCGATTTACTCGACCCCAAAAAAGACGCATATAAGGTGAAAACTAGCACAGAACAAAGCTTTCCCTTAATGATATCTGATAGCCTGCGGACGATGAACGCCGAGCAAAATGACGTGCTTGTCTCGCACACGCTACCGTTCTGGGAAACAAAACTACCCGACACGACCTCCCGCAGAAGCAAAATCCTCTACGGGCCTGTGAATAACGATTCACAAGAATTTCGTGAAATTTCGCCTGTCGAAACGGATAGGCCCGGGGGCCATTTACCACATCTCTCGAATTGGGCGTCTGACACGATTGAATTGGGGCGCGGTGAACATACGTTTGACCGTTTTCTGGAAATTGCAAAGAAATTTGATGAATCGCTCCGTGATGAAAATCTTTTACCACTTGCTGGTCATAATGCAACTTACTCAACGTTGAATGCTCTTGGAGGCCTGGAAGCGTACCATGACCCGGAAAGATATGATTGGGATTACGTCGGTGAATTCCTCCAATCGGGCTATGAGGTTATAGGGGTTGAATGGGTGCCGCAGACACTCAGGCCCAGTCCGCCGGAATTTAT
>JAYZMM010000074.1:0-14778 GCA_036153155.1 Planctomycetota bacterium | reverse complement strand
GGCGGGCCTTTCTCAACCGCTCTGGCGATCCCAATCTAAGCTTGACGATTTTGCCTCGCTCTGCATCACCGAGGGTTGATCCATGAATCCTCCCCTCTTTGTCGTTGTCGGGCACGTGAATCGCGGCAAATCAAGTATCGTCTCCACGTTGGCGGCGGATGACTCGGTAGAGATTGATTCGATGCCAGGCACCACTGCCGACTGCGATCGTTATCGAATGCGGATCGGTGAATCGATCCTGTTGGAGTTTGTCGATACACCGGGATTCGAGCGACCAAGGCAGATGCTCTCCTGGCTTACAGAGCACGAAACCAACACTGTGGAGAGGCCTCAGACGGTGGCCGCATTTGTCGACTTGCATCATCAGAGTGACACTTTTAAGCGGGAGTGTACATTGATGCGCCCGATCCTCGAGGGTGGGATCATATTATATGTCGTCGATGCATCTCGGCCACCGAGCGTAAAGGAGGAGGCCGAAATGGAGATTCTCCGCTGGACAGGGCAGCCTCGAATGGCTCTGCTCAACCCGATTGCCGATGCCGATTATGTAAGAGAATGGCGTTCGGTACTCGACCAGTATTTCAACTTGGTCCGCCGTTTTGACGCGCAAGGCGCTGATTTTAATGAGCGAATGCAATTGCTTTCGGCATTGCGCGAGGTGAGTGAAAAAACGCGTTCACCGCTGGAGCATGCAATCGACGCGCTCAAGGCCGACCGTCAGGCAAATATTGAAGAGGCGGCAGAGATACTCGCCGAAATGCTTGCCGAAATACTAACGTTAACCAAACAAAAGAGGATTAAGGTCGATGTCGATCCGGTGCCATATCATGCGCCGCTTGCCGAACGCTACTACGATCGGATTCGTGATCTGGAAACTGCGGCCCAAACGCGGCTTAAAGGGGTTTTTCGACATCGCGGCCTGGATGTGCAGCAGGAAACAATCCGAGAGTTAGGTGACGACCTATTCAATCTCTCGCTTTGGAATCATCTGGGTCTCACCGCCCCGCAGTTGTTGGCAACCGGCGCAGCAACCGGTGCGGCTGCGGGTGGAGCGATCGATCTGGCAGTCGGCGGAGTATCGCTGGGGGCGGCTTTGGCTGCGGGTGCTGCCCTTGGCGCGGCAGCCAGTTGGTGGGCGGGACGACAACTGCCTCGGGTAACCGTACAGGGGATCCCCCTTGGCGGCCAACTATTGCAAATCGGCCCCATGTCGAATCGAGAATTTCCTTGGGTGCTTCTGGATCGGAACTTGCTTTTTTTTGACATTGTGTCAGATCACCCGCACGCGAGCCGCGGCCGGGTCGAGGTCGAGTCTCAGGGTATCGTGTCACACTTTCCGGTGGCACTTCGAAACCGCTTAGAGCGAGTTTTCGCGCAATTGCGCCGTGGGCCGGGTGCGGAGCAAATGGAGTTACTCAAAAACACACTTGCCGACATTCTCACCGACTATCTGCTCGGCAACGACACATCTGGCGTCATGGAAAAGCGGTTGCCTCAATGATGCCGTTGCGCTGCCAGTCGATTTGGGGTCGAGTGCAACTCGCGTTTGCCTAGCTCTTTTTGCGCTTCACGAGGGTCACTTGATTGCCGCTTTCATTGAAACGGACTTCGTCCATAAAGGAACGCATCAGCAAAACACCGCGGCCACTTATCTTTTCAAGATTTTCCGGATCGGTGGGATCGGGGAGGCTCGTCGGATCGAACCCCTGTCCATGGTCCCCGATCATCACGGTCGCGTGTTCGGCGGAGAGTTCAATTTCGACCTCCATTTTTCGTTCCTTATAGGGACTCTCCGCGCGTCGCTGCTGGACCAGACTATCGAATTTCGCAGGATCTGCTTCCTTGACGTCTGAATCAATTTCCAGGTTTCCGTGAATCATTGCATTAATCAATGCTTCTTCGATTGCCACACCGAAGCGAATTTGCTCCGATTCATCGCACAGACCAATTTGCACCAGGTTTTCCTGAAGATGTCCCACAAGCGAAGTGATCAAATGGGAATCGTTATGGATCACGTAAACACGCCGGATCTGCTTGAGCGCGGACGGCAACGGCCGGGGCCTGCGGCGTGTCGCCAGCGCGAGAACATGCTGCACTGTATTGAGTAGTTCGTTTTTCGCCTCGGATTTGGGCACGTAACTGGCAGCCCCCACCGCCAGAGCCTCGGCTGCAAGTTCCTGGCTACCATGGGACGTCATCACCACAATTGGTGTCGAAACGCACTTTTCGCGCACCGCATGGACCAGACCGACGCCATCCATGATAGGCATCTGCAAATCGGTGAGTACGAGATCTGGCTTGACCGTCTGGAATTGTGCCAACGCCTCGGCACCATCCCCGGCATAAATTGCTGTGAGATTCGGATCTTTCTCGATGATCGCGCCGATCCGCTCACGGTCTCCACGGTCATCATCCGCAACCAATATCGTCGGCATATGAACCTTTTATTATCGTTCACACTCGGTGAACGTCAGCGCTTTTCGAGCGGGACGAAGTCCCTCTCTGTCGCCCCCATATAGACCTGACGCGGTCGACAAATTCTTTTTGTCGGTGACGCCTGCATCTCTTTCCAATGTGCAATCCATCCCGGTAGCCGGCCCATGGCAAACAAGACAGTAAACATTTGGACGGGGATGCCGATTGCTCGATAGATCACACCTGAATAGAAGTCCACGTTCGGGTAGAGTTTCTTTTCGATAAAATAGGGATCCTTCAACGCGACCTCTTCGAGTTCCTTCGCAATTTCGAAGATCGGGTCGGTGCGTTCCATTTTTGCAAGCAACCGGTCACAAGTCGCCCGAATCAGTTTGGCTCTTGGATCGTGATTTTTATAGACGCGATGCCCGAAACCCATCAGCCGGAACGGGCTGTCTTTGTCTTTGGCCATGTTCACATATTTGCCGACGTCACCTCCGTCGGCTCGTATTCGTTCGAGCATCTCCACACATGCCTGGTTGGCACCCCCGTGCAGAGGTCCCCAGAGGGCACCGATGCCTGCCGCAATCGACGCAAAAATGTTGGCATTGGACGAGCCCACCATCCGAACCGTGGAAGTGCTGCAATTCTGCTCATGGTCAGCGTGGACGATCAGCAGCAGATTGAGTGCCTCGACAAAATCGGGATCCAGTTCATAGGGCTCCGTCGGTACGGCAAACATCATTTGCAGAAAATTTTCGCAGTAAGTCAGATCGTTGCGCGGATAATGGAATGGCTGACCGATCGATTTTTTATAACTGAAGGCTGCAATCGTCGGTAGTTTCGCCATCAGTCGATGAATGCAAACTTCGACTTGCTCAGGATCTCTCGGATCCAACGAGTCTTGATAGAAGGTTGAGAGCGCACTGACGACCGAGCTGAGAATTGCCATCGGGTGGGCATCACGCGGAAAGCCGTTATAGAACGACCGCATATCTTCGTGCAGGAGCGAATGGCGATCGAGTGCATAGCGGAAATGTTCGAGTTGTTCGCAGGTCGGTAGTTCGCCATAGATCAATAGATAGGCCGTTTCCACGAAATCACAATTCTGGGCAACTTGCTCAATCGGATAGCCTCGGTATCGAAGAACACCCTGCTCGCCATCAAGATAGGTGATCGAGCTCGCGACCGACCCCGTATTGACGTAGCCCTCATCAAGCGTGATCAGGCCCGTGTGGGCTCGTAACTTCGAGAGATCAACAGCTTGCTCGCCCTCGGTTCCGATGATCACCGGAAGCGGTTCTTCGGTCTCGCCAAATTTGAGCGCTGCCGCATCTGCCACAGCCGTCCTCCCCGGTTCGAGCGTCGATTTATCCATCAAATGTTGTCCCTTCGTCGCTGCATCTTACTCGGTTTGGCAGGCAACCCGTGCCCCAGGAATCACCCGGTCCAGCGGGCGGGACGCAGGGCATTCGGGGCTTATGCGGTTCATTCTCTTCCGAAACTGACAATGTAACGTACGGCGGACCATTGCTCAATTCACCGTCCTGAGAATCTCACCGTCCTGAGAATCGATTTGGGCTGCCGATTCACACAATTTTGATCTGTTTTTGTGGTGATACCTTTGGGCCGAAAGTGGGCCGCAAGTGATCCGTGCCGCTGACTATTTCAACGGTAGCAGGGCAGTGGGTAGCAGGTTTTCCGCAAGCGCGGGGCTTCACGGTTTAACGGGGCGATTCTGGAAAAATAGGAGATTTTCGCACAACCACCCGCCCGATAATCGGTAAGGCCTCACTTGGCCTACGGACTGATTATTTCCGGGCCGATGATCCCTTGGCAGCGGCGAGATTTGCCGCTTTTTGACCCGATTGCGGCAGGCCCGGATCACCATCAAAAATGGTCGAAACGGGAATTCGCTCGCGCAGTGAATCGAGGTATTCTTTCAATTTTTCTTCGCGCCGCTTCTCCACAATCGCCTCGGCAATCTCTACTTGTGCATCTCGGAACGGAGTGCGATGGGCCGAGACACGTTCGACGACTCGCACGATGTGATATCCCGTTTTGTCTTGGATGATCGGGCTGAGTTGCCCGACTGGCACGGTAAAAATTGCCTCGTCGAGCGGTGCCGACACCAGGCTGCCGCGCGACGTCCAGTCGCGTTTGCCACCAGCCGAGGCGGTCAGTCCCTGTGATTGCGCGCGGGCCACTTCTGGAAATGGTACGCCTTGATCGGCGACCGCGTTGCCCATCTGGCAAATCGCTTCAAAGGCCGCTTGCCGCGAGTCGAATTTCTGGAAACGCACACTCAATTGTTCCCAGCGGCATCGAGCCGCTTGATCATAATCGGTTAAATGTGCCGAATAGTATTCGAGCATCTCCTGGTGGGTGATAGGACGATCATCGCTCACCTGTTGTTGAATCCACTGGGCCGCCATACTGCGTTCAAAAAATATCTGTTTTTGCATCTCGATCGAGGACCCACTCTCGTTGAGTTTCTCCTCCAACGCCTGCAGGCTTTCAACCTCGGCCCGCGCCATGATGTCCTTGATTTGCTGCCCGTAAAACTGTTTGTCGACTTGCTCTTCAATGCTCGGAAGCGCATCTTCAGGAATAACCTGAAGCGCATCGACCACGATTAATTTCTGGTCGATCATCGGCATCAGCATCTTCTGCATGATACTTCTGCGGATCTCTGCCCATTTCTGGGTCGGAATTTGCGCGCGATTTTCATTCATCAACCGGTTGACGTTCCCGAGGATCTCTCCGGCCAGGATCACCTCCGGGCCGACGCGTGCGATAATCTCAGTGTCTTCCATGGTTTGAGCACCGAGTGGTCCCTCCTGGCTTTCCCACGGTCGTTGGCCCGGTACGCCGCCGTCACCGGTTGCATTCGACCCGCCTTGGAGTTGCTCGTTATGTTGTTCGGCACGCTTTTGTTGTCGTTTTTTTGAGCTTTCAGTCGGATTTACATATTGTCGAAACGGCAGCGTCCCAGATCGACTCGGCTGCTGTGCGATGCTGAGTTGCACCATACCCAAGACGAGCAGCAGCGTGCAGCCTCCGGCAGTCCAGTGTCGTAGCAGAGCCGAGCCCATGCAGAATCTCCAAGGGTACAAACGCGGTTCGATTGAGATAACGGTGGAAAGTCCAAGCCTGAAAAATCGGCGGGATTATAGCGGCAATTGCTCGGTCTGCAACAGAGATTTCACCTCATTGAATACTGCCTCGGCAGTGCTGGCGGTCGGTGGCAGGGGAATATAAGCGGTGCTGGCATCAACGATGCGGACCGGTAACGCCGCCTGCTTTTTCAGTTGTTGCATCCGCAACGCATCCCGGTAGTGCAGCACAATCGAGCGATTTTCCATGCGGATGGCATGGACCGCCCAGCATGCCGCCAGTATTCGGAGGAGTGCAAGGTCCAATAATCTGCTAGCAGTGATCGGGGGACTACCGAAGCGATCGATCATCTCTTCACGAATATCTTCGAGATCTTCGGGGGTAGTGATGCGCACGAGTCGACGATAAAGATCGATTTTACTTTTGAGGTCCGGTACATACTGGTCCGGAAGAATCGCTTCGCCAGGAAGATCGATATCGACATCACACAACTGTCGGGGTGGTTGACGCTGCAGACGTCCTACCGCCTGTTCAAGCAGTTGGCAGTAAAGCTCGTAGCCGACCGCTGCAATGTGACCACTCTGTTGGGTTCCCAGGATATTGCCCGCACCGCGAATTTCCAGGTCGCGCATCGCAATTTGAAAGCCAGCGCCCATCTCACTGAATTCTTCAATCGCTCGCAACCGCCGAGATGAGGTGGGCGAGAGATGCTTTCGCGGATCGAGGAGCAAATAGCAGTAAGCTCGATTTCCGGCCCGCCCGACTCGACCCCGTAGTTGGTGTAAATCAGCCAGGCCGTAACGGTCGGCATCGTCAATAAAAATTGTATTCGCATTGGGAATGTCCAGCCCGCTCTCGACAATGGTGGTGGCGACCAGGATATCAAACTTCCCTGCAATGAATTCGGTCATCACCTGCTCGAGTTGTCCCTCGGGCATTTGCCCATGTCCTACGACCAGTGAAGCATCGGGCACGATTTCGCGGAGTTTGTCAGCCACGGCTTGGATGTCGTGGACGCGATTATGAACAAAGTAAACCTGCCCGTTCCGATTGAGTTCACGATCCACCGCGCGACGGATTAGATCCGGATCGAAGCGGACTACACGCGTCTCGACCGCCAAGCGATCTTCGGGGGGTGTTTCCAAATTCGAAATGTCGCGTGCACCGAGCAGCGACAAGTGCAAGGTGCGAGGAATTGGTGTTGCGGTGAGCGTCATCACATCGACCGTTTGCCGAACCGCCTTGAGTCGCTCTTTAATCTCGACGCCAAAACGTTGTTCCTCATCGATAACCACCAATCCTAGATTCTGAAATTGCACATCACGCTGCGCTAACCGGTGAGTGCCGATGGCGATATCGACCTCGCCGCTGGCCATTCGCTCAAGTGTTTTGGTTTGCTCTTTGCGCGTGCTGAATCGACTGAGCGATGCAATTTCGATCGGAAACTCAGCCATGCGATTACGGAAAGTGTCGAGATGCTGCGCGGCCAGAATCGTGGTCGGCACCAACACCGCCACCTGATAGCCGCTATCAACCGCCTTGAATGCGGCCCGCAGCGCAAGTTCGGTTTTGCCGAATCCCACATCGCCACATAGCAACCGATCCATCGGACGCGAGTTTGTCATGTCATCTTTGATGGCAGAGAGTGCCGCCAGTTGATCGGGTGTTTCCTGATAGGGAAACGCCGCATCGAACTCTTGCTGCCAGTGGCTGTCGGAGGGAAAGCTGATGCCTTGCCGAGTTTTACGGGCCGCCTGCATCTCAAGCATCTCGACTGCCATATCGCTCACTGCGTTTTCAGCGGCTTCTTTCTGACGGAGCCAACGGGAGCCACCGATTTTTGCCAGTCGCGGGCTGCTGCGAGTGCCGCCCACATATTTCTGCACCAGGGCAATCCGTGAGGTGGGCACAAAAACTTTGGTGCCCCCATCAAATTCAATTTTAAGATGTTCCTCACGCTGATGTTCACGCGAGATGGTCTCGAGCCCCAGGTAACGACCGATGCCGTGCGCTAAATGCACGACAAGGTCACCGGGTCGCAGATCGGTAAAACTGTCGATCGCTCGCCCGAGTCGCCTGCGAGTTGTTCGGCGGACATCTTCCCGATGAAACAATTGTTCGCTTCCGATCACAATTTGCTCAGGGTGCGAACCGGTGCGATCCGATCCCCAGCGGAAACCATCGTGGAGTCTTCCGCGGATGATCCGCAGGCGTTGCTGCGTTTGTGCAAGGCAATCGGCAAAGATTTCACCAATCCGCTCACATTCCGCCTCGGTGGGGCAGATCAGATCGATGTTGGCCTCTTCGGCCCACTGATCGAGTTGCGCTTTGACGCGGACGATATCACCGGTGAAGCGTTCAACCGACTGCATCGGCAGGTTCAGCGATCCGGTCGAGGTCGCGATCGTTTCGGCGGTAATCAGCGGAACATCACCCATTTGCTTCAGTAATTGCGGATAGCTGAAGTGATTTTCAGGCCCTTCAACCCGAGAGAGATAATCGGAGGCGGCGACCTTCAGTCCATCAGGCTCGACCAGCAGCACCGTTGCCGTGCCTTGCAAATAGTCGATCAGCGATGCGGTCTGGTCGGCACGCGGAAGCAGTGCGGTCACCTCGACCGTTTCTACATTCTGCAAGCTCCGCTGTGTTTCAATATCGAACTGGCGAATCGATTCCACCTCGTCGCCGAACGTTTCGATGCGATAGGGTTGGAGATGGTCAGCGGCAAAAATATCGAGCAATCCGCCCCTCAGTGCAAATTCGCCGGGCAGTTCCACACTCGATGTGGGATGCATTCCCGCATCGTCCATCCAAGCAGCCCATTGCTCCAGATCAATCTGCTGGCCAAGCTGAATATGCCGCGTCGAAGTTTGCAGTTCTTGTTGCGAGGGAACCTTTTGCAGCAGACTCGCGATCGAGGTGACAATGACTTGCGGGCAAAGAGAGTCGTCTTTCGCTGTGAGCGACTTTAAGATTTGTAATCGATCGGCAAAAATATCGTCATAAACGACGCGATCTTTGAGGTGCGTATCCCAGGCAGGAAAACGACCGCAGGCCATCTCCCCAAACAGCGGCCAAGCATCGACCAATTGATCCATGTTCGTGCTTTGATCGCAAACGATCAGCAGCCGGCGTCGATTGCTGCTGGTGATGGCCGCCGCGACCAGCGCGCAATTCGAGCCCCAGACTCCACCGATGCCCGCACACTTACCCGGGAGTAACTGATCGAGCCAAGTGGCGAAGTCTGTTTGCAAGCGTAATCGATCCACCAGACCACCCAGTGGCGGCATGGTGTGCCGTTCGGCAGGAGAACTTAGGCTCACAGTATCAGGCTTGCGCCTCCTCCAGCCAATGATTCTACCGCGAGAGAATGCCCGATACAGCCGCCTTCGGGCCAATTCGGTGCCACGTTTATCTCGGGGGCTTCTAGGATTCCTTGAGCGTGGCGATCTCGGTCTCGACGGCCTGGATTTCTTCCTCGAACTTTGCCAGTTCCGTGGGATCATCCAGTTGTTGCCGGACCCCGGCCATTTGTTGACGGAGTTTCTGCAGGCGTTTGTTGAGCAGTTCGATCCGTTTTTTTGCTTTTTTATCCATTGAAAAGCTTTCTCCTGGGGATGCTTCGATGTGTCAGCCTAATCGAATCGATCACCTGCGGAAAGCGGTGTAGATTGTCCTTTCGCACACGTTGTCGACGGGGGGGCGAAGAAGGTCACATGAACGTTCAAACGCTTACCCGATTTTTGCGGCAATTTTTTTCGCATACCCGATTGCTTCCTCGGGGGAACTTATGGCCCCTTCGAGTTGTGCATCGCGTACCGCGTCAAGCAATGCCGAAAATCGTTTGCTCGGCTCAAAACCTGCTGCAATCAGTGCATCGCCGTTAAGCAGTGGAGGCGGGTTCAATCTTTCACTCGGCCACGCCATCCGCTCTCGACAGAAGGCGAGGTCTTCGGCCTCGACCTGGCCGCAGGCCGCTTGTGCCGCAAGAAGCCCCAGTAGCTCAGCATGACCTTCATGGATCAGCAATCGTTGCACCTGGGGCCAGGGGCGGGATGCCGCCATGTGAAGTGAAGAAAAATGTTCCACTAGCCAGCTGATGCGGGTGGCATGGCGACTCGACAGTCGCCATGCTTTGGCCAGGTCCTTGGCCCCGCGGGAATCGGTGACCGCTGCCAGTAGTGGAGCAAGCGTCAAAGGAAACGACGGTGTTGTCAGGTGCGATTCGATCGCCAGCAAATCGGCAAATGCCTTGTCGCCAAATAATTTGATATTTTCAGGAAATAGCATGGGCAGCAGTCCGACGTCATATAATAGCTGCAGGCCTTCAGCGCGGCGTTTGTCGAGCAGCATTTTCTCAAGCTCGCCCGTGACCCTTTCGGCACTGACCATCCGCAGCGCTTCGGGCATTTGCGCGATGGCCGCTTGGGTGCTCTCTGCTAGTGTGAACCCGAGCGTTGCGGTGAAGCGTATGGCCCTCAGCAATCGCAGTTTGTCTTCGGTAAATCTGGCTTGAGGGTCACCGATCGCCCGCACCAGTTGTGCATCCAGATCTCTCCGGCCATCGACATAATCGATGATCTGATCTGATTCGGGATCGAGAAACAGTCCGTTGATCGTGAAGTCACGTCGTTGGGCGTCTTCCTGCGGGGTACTGAAGGTGACATTCACGGGTCGGCGACCATCAAGGTAGGCGCCATCGGAGCGGAAGGTGGCCACCTCCACTTGTATTTTGGTTTTCGGATCAACGACACAGATCACTCCGAAAGCAGCCCCTACCGGCACCGTATATGTATCGCGTCCGCGGAAGGTCTGCTCGACTTCTTCCGGTCGTGCACTGGTGGCAATGTCGTAGTCCTTGGGGACTCTTCCGAGCAGCCGATCTCGCACGCAACCACCGGCGAACAGAGATTGGTGCCCTTTACGACGCAGCTGCAGGGCCACATCACGGGCAAACGCATGCAGTTGCCCGGGATCGTGATCGGTTTGTTCGGGGGAGTGTGTTGAATGCATATCGAGTTGCCCGAGGCGGGTGGCCAGCGGCTTCAAGGTGTGCAACCGCAGCCGAGCAAAAAAGCTTCCGGCCACTGATTCGGGGACCGCTGCACGAACCGCTATGATAAGGCAAGCGGATGGATCAGCCTACGCGACCCGCCACCCTTTGATTTCAGCCTCTTTACGCAATGCCGAGCAATGCACCTCTCTGTGCAAATCCCGGTAATACTTCCGGATTTGAACGCCAGGTTTGCGGTTTGAGGTAACCGAAATCGTCGGCGGCGAGGGCGAGGCGGTTTCGACCATTTCAGGGAAATTGGGCCGTGAAACCGTCCCTTTTATCCGTTTGGGTTTGGTTGGGGGAAAGGTGCGAAAAAATCGCAAGTTATTTGTTTGACAAATTATTCAACCAACTGATAGACTGTCGGCAGTGAGTGCAGGATGCGTACGATCCGTATTCACTGGTTGTTTTGCCCTATGATTTCTGCCATTTGATTCATTTGAAGTTGATTTGAATATAGGTAGGATCGGCGGGTTTGGAGCAGGTTCTTTGATGGCACGGTGAGTGTGGGGAGGCTTTTCTTTTTTGCGTCGCGATTCTAATTCTGGTTTCGCCTGATTTCGCGCTGCTCTCTTGTGGATGCTCGGTGTGATCTGGAGCGGGAATGAGAGTTCAGCATTGATCGACTGATTGACGCATTAGGGTAAAGGCAGCGCACCCCAACGCGGCAACGCGGAAAGCCGAGCGACGCCAATCAGGGAACGACTCAGAGAACAGTGCCGACGGCAAGCAGCCCGAGAGGAACAGACACGGAATGGATGTAACGGTAGCCTTAGGCTGCTGCAATTATTTTTATTTTCCAATTTTATGAGGAGGTGGGTTATGAAAACCCGAGCAAAGAGACAGGGTTTCACCCTTGTCGAACTTCTGGTCGTAATTGCGATCATCGGTATTCTGGTAGCGCTCCTTTTGCCTGCACTCGGACAAGTCCGTGAAGCGGCCAACAGCAGCAATTGCAAAGCCAACTTGAAGAACGTGGGTCTTGCAGCCAAAGCATACGAAGCGCGGAAAAATAAGTTCCCGCAAGCCGGCTATTTTGCCGACGGCACTGCCATGCCCGCCAGCGGTTACGGCGGAGCTGGAATCACAGCACCTGCCGGCACGGCAGTTGGAACGGCGCCTTATAGTTTCTTTTGCTATCTGCTTCCCGATCTGGATGCGGGATACATTGCCGAGTTGATTGATCCTGCTTCCGGACCTTTCCAAACCACCGCGGGTGCGAAAAATGGTCCTGATGGGGTCGCAACCAACAACAACCAAGTACTCTCTGCCTCGATTCCGATTTTGCGTTGTCCCAGCTCGCAGACGACCGGGTTCAGCACAGCCACGGAATACCAGGCCACGTCGACTGGTCAAAAAGCGGCGCTGACCAGCTACAAGCCGGTTTCAGCAACTGACGTTGCAACCCTGCAAACGCCGATTACCGGTTTGGGAGCAACGGCCAACGGCTATCAGCCGGGCATGGGATTAATTGATCCCTATAGTGCCAATCGCGCTCAGTCGAGTTCGCTGACGCTTTTGATGGCGGAGACCGATGAGCCTGCATACGCTGCATGGGCCGATGGTGCGACGGTCTGCAATTTCGGTTTTGATGCCGCTGGCAACGTTGACATCAATGATCGTGCGGGTCGAGCTACAGGCACTGACTGGGCGACCGGTTTCAATGGTGCGAATATCTCGAAGGGTGTCAGTTCCGCGCATCCGAACACAATCAATGTTGTGCTCGGTGACGGTAGCGCCCGGACACTGTCCGAGGATATTAGCAAGCAGGCTTGGCAGGCGTTTATCACGCGTGAACCGTCTGATAACACCTTTGCTTCGCAGTATATTGCTGAAAATCAGTAATGCATCTGTAATGCATAGATTCTTTGCATGCCTGCATTGAATAAATGCGACATGCGAGGAAAGCAGATCAGAACGCTGGCCCTTTCGGGGGTCAGCGTTTTTTTATGTGTGTGGGGAGGTCACCGAACTGCGTAATTTGGGCCCACCACAACGCACAACGCTTAATTTTGGCGGCGAATATCGATTTTAAGGATTGGCGAACCCTTAAAAAAACGGTCAGCGTCGAGATTTCATTCCTCACGCCGCAAAACGCTTGACATGGCTGCAGCGATGACAGAAACTCGAATTCAAGGCCAGTCTCTTTCGTCGCACGTGCCTAGCACTCGCGCGGCATGAGGCAATATGAGGTAAGAAGCACGCGTATTGCATTTCCTTTGCGCAGGGATATTTCATCCTGTGCGGCGGATGCGTACAGCCGACAGCCATTTTCGTAACGTCAACGGAAAAGCGAGCCGCTCATGAGTTTTAGTCGATCGAACTTCCAGCCTCGAAGGGCTTTTACGCTCGTTGAACTCCTCGTGGTGATTGCGATCATTGGCATTCTAGTGGCACTACTTCTTCCCACCTTGGGGCAGGTCCGCGAATCGGCCCGACTGACGCAGTGCGTAGCGATGCAGAAACAGTTAGGGCTGGCGCTGAAAACCAGTGAGCAAGCAACGGGCCGGATGCCGGCCGCTTGTTTTTATCAGACCACCGATGCTGGTCGGCAATTTATCAATGCCGATTATCAGACACTTCAGGTTGGGCAGGATGGCACAGTGGGTTCGCAGAGTGCACCGCGAAATTATTCGCCTTTCAGCTTCTTCGTGCAGCTTCTTCCTTTTCTGGAAAGCCAACATATTTATGACCGTGTCGATTTCAATCTTGCTCCTTTTAATTCCAGTCAAGCTCGAACCGACGACCTTACGGGAATCTCTTATACCAATGCGAGTCTTTGGAACGAACCGATACCCGCTTTGATTTGTCCGACGTATCAAGGGGATTTGCATTCGGTGGCAAGTAATTATGCGGGACTTGCTATGCCGCCAGCCATCACAAGTTTCAAGGCAACCGGCGCGACCGACTGGGATACCCTATGTAACGCTGAGGTTTGTCAAACTGTTGGGTTAGTCGGTAATGGCCAAGGGGCCGGCGTGCTGCATCCCTATGGACCATCGCGCATCGGTAGCATTTCAGGAACGACGATCTTGCTGGCCGAGACGCGAGAGAATCATTATTCTGCCTGGGCGGATGGAACGAGTTCCTGTGTGTGGGGGCTATCGCCTGAGGGAGAATCATTGATCAATCGGGATGTTCAGGTTGAAGAGGCGAATGCGGCCAACACGGGGACATATTCGATTTCAAGCCAGCACCCCCAAACGGTGACCATATGTTTGTATGACGGGAGTGCTCGCACGATGAGTGAGGATGTGGAGCCAGCTGTTCTGAAGGCGATGATCACGCGGAATGCCGCTGATAATACGGTGACTTCGGATTTTCTTACCGCCGGAAACTAGGTCGGCGGGCGGGGTCGCGTTGACAACTTCTTCTCCGACGGTCAGGATGCGTTGATGTTTTATGCGATGCGCATCACGGTCCGTTTCACTGTCTGCCCCACCGGTTTGGCGGCGGCTGTTTTCGTCTTGGCAGGTTTCTTGGCGGGTTGTGGATCAGATTTCAGGCAGGAGGATATGAAGTTGAGTGAGGAACCTTTAGCGTTGGAGATTTCCCCGGTTGAAGTGAAGGCATTGCTGGACGGTCAGGCAGATTTTTTTCTGCTTGATTGTCGCGAGGCGGAAGAATTTCAGACCGCTTCGATTGCCGGTGCGACGCTGTTGCCGATGAGCGAGATACAACAGCGAGTCGGTGAGCTTGAGCCGCATCGCGATCGGCACGTGGTGGTGCATTGTCATCTTGGTGGCCGCAGCATGCAGGTGACGCAGTGGCTCCGGCAGCAGGGTTTCGATCGGGTGCAGAGCATGGCGGGTGGGATTACCGCGTGGAGCGACCAGATCGACCCGAGTGTGCCGACATATTGATGTTTTGCGGACCGGCGACGCTTGGCTGTCGTACTTGCAGGCCTTCCGCGATGATTTAGAATGGAGTTTTCCACTTCGGGCCGAAGTGGCGGAATTGGCAGACGCGCTAGGTTCAGGACCTAGTGGGCATTAGCCCGTGGAGGTTCGAGTCCTCTCTTCGGCACTCACTTGAGCGTAAGTACTTACGCAACTCACCGCTTTCAGGCGACGCAACTTTTAGTTGTTTCAAAGTGAGTAGTCGCTCTCACAACGCTACTAGCGGTTACCCTCTATTGCTGCACTCTGGCACGCCCTGTTTTCGCTACGACACCAAAAATAACACTCTTT
>JAYZMM010000073.1:0-5156 GCA_036153155.1 Planctomycetota bacterium | reverse complement strand
CCCGAGAAGCGGGTCAAAACGTGCTGCTACAAGGTCTGCAATATGGTTCCGGACACACGAACCTGCACCTACAAGGTCTGCCGCATGGTCCCCGAGAAGCGGGTCAAAACGTGCTGCTACAAGGTCTGCAAAATGGTTCCGGAAACACGCACGCGTCAGGTTCCTTATACCTGCTGTCGAATGGTTAAAAAGGAATGTGTCAAAATGGTGCCCTACACGGTTTGCAAACCGGTGCACTACACGAAATGCGTGAAATGCAAAAAATGTGTCTGCGAGCGGGTTCCTTACACGGTCACCCGATGTGTCCCCAAAGTCGTCTGCAAACAGGTCCCGGTCAAGGTATGCTGCCCGGTGCCCTGCCAGAAAGATTGTGGCTGTGACGCGGCTCCGAAAACGTGTGATTGCGGCTAGTACGCCTGATAGGGAAGTTGTCTTGCCTCTGACTTCTTGTGACCTGGGCGTACGTTAGTCATCCTGGGCGGCTCGGTTTTCCTCGAAACCGAGCCGCTTTTTTTCGCGCTCGCCGAAAGTGCATTAAACGGCACTGCCTCCCGTATCCAAACTGATCGGTAAGGCGTAACGTAATAAGCAGAGAACCGAGAGACACGCACCCGATCCCAAAGTACAGCCTTCGTCCCATGCGTACCCCTGGCAACCGACAAACGATACGGCAATACCGTTTCCTCATCGCCCTAATTTGGCTGACATTGAGTTCCAACTGGTCAGTCCTCCTCGAGGCTGCTCCTCCGAAAACGGCGAAGTCCGAGGAGCACCGCAGAACCAAGGCGAATCGTCTGGCTGACCAGACAAGCCCATATCTGCTGATGCATGCCTACAATCCAGTCGACTGGTATCCCTGGGGCGTGGAGGCATTCGAAAAGGCAAAAACTGAGAACAAACCGATTTTTCTATCGATCGGATATTCCAGCTGCTATTGGTGCCATGTCATGGAACGGGAATCCTTCATGGATCAAGAAATTGCGAGCTTTCTCAATGCGCACTTCGTCTGCATTAAAGTGGACCGGGAAGAACGACCCGACGTCGACGATATTTACATGACGGCAATCCAGTTACTCACACAACGCGGGGGCTGGCCGCTCACCGTATTCATGACACCAGAGGGCCTGCCTTTCCTCGGTGGAACTTATTTTCCTGCGCGAAAAGGCGATCGCGGTCCGCAGATTGGCTTTTTGGAACTGATCACATCGATTGCAAAAATCTGGAAGGAGAAGCCAGAGCCCATCGAGGAGCAGGCCCGGCGACTCACGACCGCTGTAGCGCAGGTTGTTCGCGAGCAACAGGACGCGGGACGGCAGGCTCCCGAGAATGAGCAGGTAAAACGGGTTCAGCAAGCGATGGCAACCCAGTTCGATGAAATGTATGGGGGATTCGGACAACCGCCATTTCCAGCGCAGCAACCGAAATTCCCTAGTCCGCCGGAACTGCTCTATCTGGCAGATCGCTTCGAGCGTGAGCAAGACCCGGAAGCAAAAAAAATGCTCTCAATCACTCTCGACCAAATGGCCTCCGGTGGCATTCGTGATCATGTGGGAGGGGGTTTCCATCGCTACAGCGTCGATCGATTCTGGAAGATCCCGCATTTCGAAAAAATGCTTTACGACAACGCACAACTTGCCTCAGTGTACGCAGAGGCTTATGACCTCACTGGAAAGCAAACTTATCGACGTGTTGCAGAAGAATTACTTGATTTCACCCTGAGAGAAATGCAAAGCGACGAAGGTGGGTTTTATTCGGCGATTGATGCTGAAACCGATGCGGAAGAAGGAAAGTTCTATCGCTGGACACTGGCTGAGTTGAAGTCTGCACTAAGCGAGGATGCATTTGCACTGCTCGCATCAATCTACAGTTTTTCTGGTGAGCCTAATTTCAACCACGACGGTCACGCATTCTATGTGCTGCAACTGAGCGACACACTTGAAAAGTTGGCTGCTGAACGCAAACTCACGCCCGAACAACTCGAGCAAAAAACAACGGCGTCTCTTGAAAAGTTACTCGCCGTACGTTCCGCCAAAAAACGACCGATAACTGATACCAAAATACTCACGGCATGGAACGGTCTGATGATCCGTGGTCTCGCCGATGCAGGTCGAATCTTTCACGAAAACCGATACCTTGAACAGGCAATCGCTTGCGCAAACTTTGTGCTTAAAAAATTGCAACAGGAAGATGGGCGATTATCACGAACCTACCGTGAAGGCCAGGCGAGTCTGAATGCCTATCTCGTTGATTACGCATTTCTGATTGACGGGCTTATTGCCTTGCATCGGGCAACGGGAGATCCACGTTGGCTGCACACTGCAAGTCGACTCGCTGATAAACAGATTCAACTATTCTGGGATTCAAAGGATGGTGGATTTTTTTTCACGTCAGGTGATCATGAAACCCTGATTGCCCGCGCGAAAAAACAAACTGACAGCGTGCTTCCCTCAGGCAACAGTCTGTCGGCACTCAATCTTATTTATCTTGCGCAACAATTACCCGAAAAAGACTATGAGGTTTATGCAAGCAGGCTGATTGGTGTTCTCGCACATGCACTTCAAAACCCGCAAAGTGCCCGACGGATGCCAACGGCGGCCCGCGCCATCGCCTCGTGGCTTGCGTTTGATGAGAAACTTCACGACAAACAGGGAGAGAAGTGATGACGATACAAAAGCCGATCTTCGCTTGCAAAGATCGGCGGATTCGTTTTAACAATCGTGAGTTCACAATCTTTAAATAACTTTTCGCACAGGGCCTTACTCAAATGTCTCAACCTTTTGACATCACGATCATCGGTGGCGGTATCGTTGGCCTGGCAACGGCGCTTGCGCTGACAAAAAAACAAAAGGGGCGACTGCTAGTGATCGAGGCCGAGGGGAAACTGGCGGCCCATCAAACAGGACACAACAGCGGCGTCATTCACTCGGGGCTCTACTACAAACCTGGATCGAGCAAAGCGAAGAATTGTGCGGAAGGGCGCGAAGCGATGTACCGCTTCTGCAAGGAATACGGCATTGCGCATGATAACTGCGGAAAAATTGTGGTGGCCACAAAACAGGCAGAACTACCCGCCTTAGAAAATCTTCTCACGCGAGGAAAAGAAAACGGATTGACCGGCATCCGTCGACTTGAGGCCGCCGAACTTAAGGAGTATGAACCTCACGTTGTCGGTGTGGGGGGTCTTCATGTTCCACAGACCGGTATCGTTGATTATGTGCAGGTCGCTGAAAAATTCGGCGAATTATCCGCGGCTGCCGGTGGAGAGATTCGCAAAGATCGACGGCTGTGTGGCGTGCAGATTCGCGGCAGCGAGATCGTACTGGAAACCGCGCAAGAAGAAATTCAAACCAAACATCTGATTAACTGCGCGGGGCTTCAGAGCGATCGGGTGGCGAGAATGTGCGGCGAGCGGCCCGCAATCAAAATTGTTCCCTTTCGTGGTGACTATTATGAATTGATTGAATCGAAAACCGATCTCGTACGGAACTTAATTTATCCCGTTCCCGATCCACGGTACCCTTTTTTAGGCGTTCACTTCACGCGGATGATCGGTGGCGGAGTTGAGGCAGGCCCTAACGCCGTGCTGGCCCTGGCCCGCGAGGGCTACGGCAAGTATTCCGTTTCGCCCCGCGATACGCTTGAAACGCTTGGCTTCGGCGGATTCTGGCGATTGATCTCTCAGCACTGGAAAATGGGAGTCGGTGAAATGGCACGTTCGCTCTCCAAGAGAGCTTTTGTCGGCTCGCTGCGCGGCCTGATTCCGGAATTGCAAATGGGAGATGTCTTCGCATCGGGCAGCGGTATCCGCGCGCAAGCACTTCAGCCCAATGGTGCTATGGTCGATGATTTCTGCATCGAACAGAGCGATCGCATGATCCATGTTCTCAACGCACCTTCTCCTGCGGCCACTGCATCGATCAGCATCGGTGAAACAATTGCTGAAATGGCTGATAAGCAATTCAATTTATAGTCTTGCCAAAGCCACTTGTCGTGGGTTCATACCTCCGTTGCAGCGCTATCGGGGTTGAGGATGGGGTTGCGAGGTGATTTGCGAAGAAGATAACACAGCGCGAAAAAATCATAGATCGCATGGATCAGGATCGGGACGAGCAAATTGCCAGTCCAAAGCCAAATTGCTCCCAAATAGAGCCCCGCTAACATGCATAGTACTGCATAGGTCCGCGTAATCGGATGCATCACACCAAAGAGGGTACTTGCAAGAAACAGCGCAGTCAGCGAGGCAGCAGGCACGTCGAATTGCATAAGTAAAATGGCTAGTCCACCTTGAACAAAACCGCGAAAAAACAATTCTTCACCGAGGCCGGCGAGCAACGCGACGCAGAAAAGCTGCCAGATTGAAAACTCGTGAAACAGGGGCACTAATAGCTCCTGCACCACCCTTCGTATTTTCACGAACGCGGCCCAGCGCGGTCTTTCGAGCAGCAAAAGGAACAAGATCAAAGGAAGAGTACCTAAAACACCCCAACCAAAGCTCATCGTGGTGAACTCGATTGTCGTCAGCGGCGAGCATCCACTCAGCCAACCGAGGATCCAAGCCACAACGCCCAGCCCCCCCTCAAACAGGCATACAGAGATAAAGATGCGCAATTTTTTTCCTCGCATCATCCATAACAGCACCAGGCAAATCAGTGGCCCTGAATATCGTGCGTATGGATGCCATTGTGTTTGTTTGTTGGTCGTGTCTTGTGACAGAGACTGAGATGCCGTTAATTTTTAGCCGTGAGCGAAATTTCTGTTCATTTCTGCCCGCGTATCCCAAGGACCGGCCAACTGGTTAAAATGATTAAAAATCGAAAGAAAAGCTACCGTCGTCGGCCTCAGGTGGTAAAGTTGCGTAAAACGTGCCAGCATATTCATGCAATCGTAGACTCCGTTCTCCATGCCCTTGTGGGATAGTAGCAACGTATCGTGAAAAACAACATCGAAGATCCAAAGCTTGTTAGACAGGTAAAATTTTTGGAAATCGGAGTCTACCCGCCACCGTTCTGCGGTTGGGGTACACGACTTTATTTCGTGCGACAAGCGTTGGACGAGGCCGGACATCAATGCGTTCCTCTAAATCTTGGTGAAAATCGCCGCATCCCCAGTGACGAATACGAGTGCGTCCGCAGCGGCTGGGAATACGTTCGTAAGAT
>JAYZMM010000072.1:0-21227 GCA_036153155.1 Planctomycetota bacterium | reverse complement strand
CTCACGGTCGCGTATTTTATGATTGATGCGGCATCGGCCCGAGAAGAAACACGTGGCGTGCATCAACGGATTGATTTTCCGGACGCTAATGAAAACGCTTGGCGACAACACCTGCAGTATCGGCGTTCTGTAGGAGAGGGCTATCCGGTGCGTTGCGAAATTCCTCTGGAGGTCTGATTCACAGATTGACTTGCGCGCGACACGCTGCGAAAAGCCTTGACAGAAAACGCCGATTCCATAAATTTCAAAGAAATCGCAAATTCGTTTGATGCCTAAGTTTCCGGTTCGATCTTATAATCCTTTTTGGTTCTGATTTCTCGCAACTCGCAAGCGGAGATCCTGCGACATCCGGCCTTAGCGTTTCGTCAGCAACAGATGTTTTGGAGACTAGTACGATGCAGCAGGATCAGATTGCAAACATTGCCCCGGAAGGACCGATGATTGAAGCGGTCGGTCTTTCAAAGTTTTATGGTGATTTTGCTGCTGTTCGCAACGTCTCATTTTCGATCGATCGGGGTGAAGTGGTTGCCTTTTTAGGACCGAACGGCGCCGGTAAAAGCACTACGATGAAACTTTTAACCGGCTATCTTTCACCTTCAGAAGGCCGAGCCACCATCGCCGGATTCGATATGTGCGAGGATCGGATCAATGGATCGGCTCGCTTAGGTTACCTTCCTGAAAATGGGCCGCTCTATCCCGATATGACCCCGTATGGTCTGCTTGAGTTTTTTGCGCAAGCTCGCGGGATGCCTGCCTCGCAAGCGACACAGCGAATTGCAGAAGTGGTCGATCTCTGTTCGTTGCGAGAGGTCCTTCGTAAACCGATTGGAAAATTGTCAAAAGGTTATCGCCAGCGGGTTGGTATGGCGCACTCGCTGTTGCATGAACCGGAAGTTTTGATTCTCGACGAGCCGACAGCAGGACTTGACCCGAATCAGATTGCGGATGTCCGTGATCGTTTGCGACATCTCGGTCGCGAAAAAACGATTTTGCTCTCGACTCATATTCTCCAGGAAGTAGAAGCGGTGGCGAGTCGTGTTCTATTTATTCATCAAGGTCAACTTGTGTTTGATGGATCGCTTGCGGAGTTGCGTGACAAGGGAAGTACTCTTGACGCGATCTTCGCTGAGTTGACCGCTGCGTCTCCTTCCTTTTCGTCCTAAGCGGTGTTTTCAATGCCAACTGCAATTATGTTTTGTTACAGCAAACACGGAATTCACTAATCATGCTTGTTTTTGGAAATATTTTTGCTTCGCTGTTTATTGTCTTCGGTTTCGACTTGCTGTTTCTGGCACCGCTTATTCTTGGTCTTGGGGGTCTGGCATCGATTTCCCCCGCGGCATTCGCAATTTTCAAGCGAGACTTTTTGGCCTATTTTACGAATACTACCGGATACGTATTTCTCTGTCTGTTTGTCGCTCTCTGCGGGATCACCGCTTTTTGGAGCGAATCTTTCTTCAGCTCAAATCTGGTGAACCTCGATCCGCTTAATCAATATTTGCCGTTGATTTTGCTGGTCTATATTCCGGCAATCACCATGAGCATTTGGGCCGAGGAGCGCCGACTTGGGACAGACGAATTGCTTTTAACAATGCCGACCTCCGACTTTGATATTGTGCTTGGTAAGTATCTCGCTGCGGTGGCGATTTATACCGTTTCGTTGCTTTTTTCTCAGATCTGTAACTTTTGGGTGTTGAGTACGCTCGGCTCACCTGACGCAGGGCTGTTTCTCAGTAATTACTTCGGCTACTGGATCGTGGGTCTCGCCCTTCTATCGGTCGGGATGGTAGCGTCCTTCATGACCAAAAACCTCACGGTCGGTTTTGTGCTCGGTATTGTTTTCTGTGCACCCCTGGTAATCGTTTCCTGGGCCGAGATCGTATTGCCCGAAGAATTTGCGCGGCAATTGTCTCAGTTCAGCATCGCAACCAAGTTTTTTGATTTTCAGAGCGGAATCGTGAGTGGCGCGAGCCTGATCTATTTCTTGATGATAATTACTGTGATGCTTTATTTGTCCATGATCCTCATCGGCAGGCGACACTGGTCCGCAAAGCAGGGGAGTGGAGCCATGAAAGGCCACTATGTGCTGCGAGCCCTTGCGCTGATTCTGATTGCAGGTAGTGTCAGTGTTTCCGCTGCGGCACTTCAGTGGGGACGCTGGGACATCACGAGTGAGCGACTCAGCTCACTGTCGCCAAAATCGATAGAATTAGTTGAAACACTCAATGCGCGTGAGGAACCTTACGTGCTAAAAATCGAGGCCTTCATTACGAAAGATCTACCTCAAGATTTCGTGCAAAAACGTTTTAATCTTCTGGCAGCCCTTGAGGAGATTAAATCGGTGGGCGGTAGTCGAGTGAAACTGCGTTTTTATGACGGCATTGATATTTTTGGTGCCCGAGCCAACCGCGCAGAGGCGCTTTACGGGATTCGAAAAGAGTCGATGTTGACCACCATCCGGGGAGCTGCGACCTCGCGTGATGTGATTTTCGGTGTGGCTTTTTAATATGGTCTACAGCGGGTGGTCGTTCCCTTTATGGGGGAAAGTCTTCCGGTGGAATATGAATTGATGCGATCGTTGGCGATCGTCCTACAGGAGAAACGCCTCACCTTGGGAATCGTGAAAACGGATGCCCAACTGATGGCGCCCGGCGGTTTTCCTGGCTCTGGATCGGGCGAGCAACCGTTGGTTTCCGAATTGAAGAAACAATTCAACGTGATTGATGTCGACCCCGCACAACCGATCGATGCTGAATACGACGTGCTGTTGGCAGTACAGCCGTCGTCACTCGGACCCCAGGAAATGGAGCACCTTGTGGCGGCGATCGAAAAAGGACAGCCCACGGCGCTGTTTGAAGATCCGTTTCCCCTGACCTCTCCCGCACCTGGTACCGATCAACCAAAGCAGCAGGGAGGACAAATGCCGTTCATGAGACAGCCTCCTGCACCGAAAGGCGATCTACGTGCCTTATGGAACTTGCTCGGGATCCGTCTGGTGTCTTTGCCAGCACGCGCGCAAGGCCTTGGTGGCGGTTCAAGCGGTGAGGCCACAGCAATTGTCTGGCAGGACTACACGCCACACCCCGAGGATGGTGAACTGCAGAATGAATATGTTTGGGTTTCCCCAGCCTGTGACACTGACGGCATGCCGCTCAACGCGGAAGAACCTGTCAGTTCCGGGTTACAAAAGTTACTTTTTCTATACCCGGGTGCAATTGAGGATGTAGGTACCGATCTTGGAAGGGAATTCGTGCCCCTGGTGACCATGGGCCAGCGAACCGGTACGGTACGATTCGATGAATGCGTTACCCGGAATCTTTTTGGTCAGATGGATCTCCGCTCACGGGGACAAATCAAGGAGTTTGAGGAGCCGACCGGCAACCGTTATGTGCTTGCCGCAGCCATCCGGACACAAGCAGGCGAGCAAGAGGCAAACGATCAGAAAACAGCAGGCGGCCTAAATGTTGTTGTTGTTTCAGACATGGACATTCTGGCGGGTGTGTTCTTCTTGTTGCGAGAACGGGCCAGCTTTTTTGGTGAGCGATTTGCCAAATGGCAGGTCGATAATGTGCCTTTTGTGCTGAATATTTTGGACGCCTTGGCGGAAGATACACGGTTTATCGATATTCGCAAACGGCGTCCCGTGCATCGTGAGCTAACGGCGATTAAACAGGTTAGCGATGCCGCAAAACGAGATCGTGATGAAGCTCGGAAAGAAGCGGAAGATAACTTCAACCATTTGATTGATCAGGAGCAGGAGAAACTCGATAAAATCGCTGAAACGCTGCAAGGGAGGCGAGACATCAGCCCGCAGCAGATGCAGGAAGAAATGGCGATTGCTCATCGCAACGGGACATCACGGATTGAGGCCCGCAAGGCGCAATTAGATCGTGAAGAGCAAGCGGAATACCGTCGGATCGAAAATGAAATGGCAGCCGATATTCACCGGGTCCAAGATCGTTACAAGTTAATGGCCGTGCTGTTGCCCCCGATTCCTCCACTGCTGATTGCCCTTTGCGTGTTTTTTGTCCGTCGTTCACGGGAAAGAGAATCAGTCGCTCCCTCACGGATGCGTTCCTAGGAAGTGAATACGCCGCAGTGGCGAAGGAAAAATCTTGTGTTCCATCAAGGAATATTGAGGAAAATGAAAGATGAGCGAACAGGGTAAAACAATTTTATTTTTGTGCGTTGCCGTGGTTAGCACCCTCGTTGCATTCGGAGTAAGCCGTGAGGCACCAGAAAAAACTGCAGCGGACCAGATCGGTCAACCGTTGGTTGCGATCGAGGACCCGCTTGAAGTGGCACGGTTGCGGATTGTGGACTTTGATGCGAGCGAGGGTGAACCAGCGCCGTTTGAAGTATCTAAAGTGGACGGTCGGTTTTCTATACCGTCGCATGAAAATCACCCCGCCGATCAAAGCGATCATCTGGTCGATGCGGTGACCGGCGTCAATTATGCGGAAATTTTAGCGAGCGTCACCGATCAGGCAGGAAATCATGAGGATTTCGGTGTGGTCGATCCGACGGCAGGAGAACTCGGCCGCGGGGCAAAAGGTATAGGTAAGCGGGTAACCTTTCATTCGGCCAAAGGGGATCCACTGGCGGATTTCATTATTGGAAAAAAAGTGACCGGCAGCGAGGATCAATATTATGTGCGACAGGCTAGCAACGATCAGGTCTACACCGTAAAGCTCGACCCCACGAGCCTTTCCACACGTTTTGAGGATTGGATTGAGCGTGATGTATTGCAGTTTGATCCCCTGGAACTGAAGGATGTTGCCATCAGTGATTACACAGTCTTGACCGGGCAACAACCAATTCTGGGCGCGGAAGGCTTACGGGTGGCGACCGTGGTCCAGGGGTTGGAGATGGAGGCCGAAATCGTGCTGGATTACGACCAGACGGACCTAGAATGGAATTTGGAAAAATTAATCGCTTTCGAAAACGGTACACCTAGTGAGGAAGTCCTGTCGGACGATCAGCAGCTCAATAAGAAGCGGTTGGAAGAAATGAAGTCCGCACTTGATGATTTGCGCGTTGTGAATGTGCGACGCAAGCCAGATGGACTGGGAGATAGCCTCGCTGAGTTTATTCAATCCAGTCCGGGGGCAGTGGAGAGTCTGGAGCAACATGGTTATTTTTTTCGCCAAGTCGAGGGTCCTGGTGGAACGGTGCAAAATGTATTGCTTTCGAACCATGGAGAGATCAACATCGGTATGGCCGATGGCCTGAAGTACGTCCTGCGATTCGGTGGGATTGCTGGGCGGGAAAAAGCGGATAGCGCAAACGGATTGCAACAGGATCAAGCATCCTCAGCGGGTGAAGAGCCTGTTTCTGCTGCGGAGGATTCCGCTGCGACGGGTCGAGCTTTGAGATATCTGATGGTCACTACCGAATTTGACTCGAGCCAAATTCCTTCGCCCGAATATGCTGACGTGCCCCCAGAACAACCGCCGCAAGAAAAGGGTGCCGAGAATGCGGCCGTGGAGGGTAACACGGTAGATGAATCACGAGAGAAAACGGCAGACAAACCGGTAGAAGAGACAGCAGAAAGTACCCCGGCGCAAACACCGGTCGCAGATGCAGAACAGTGGACCCAGCAGCGAAATGCAATTCTCTCGGAAAACGCACAAAAAAAGCAGAGCTATGAGGATAAAATTGCGACCGGAAAGCAACGATCAGCGGAGCTGAATCGTCGCTTTGCAAACTGGTATTACGTGATTGCGGATTCGACTTATCAAAAAATTCACCTCACGATGAAAGATCTCATCGAGGAAAAACCTCCGTCCGCTGAACCGGGAGCGACTTCCGATTTGCCACCGACAGGTCAAGATCCGCTAAATCAACTCCGCAACATTGTCCCGCCGAGCGAGTGAGACCGCATGACATCGGTAAGCGGGGCGGGTCAGGACACTACGCGACCGATTTCAAGCAGCATTGTCAACTGATAAATTCCCGTGTCATGCCCGTCGCTGAATGCGATGCTGTAGGCATAATTACCGACCGGGTCCATCGATTTGATCGTCAGAGGCTGCGTCTCTTCGGGCGAAAGGATCGCCAGCGGGGATGGTTCGGGTGGATTTCGTTGAAGTTCGCGACACGAGGCGCACGGACAATGGTCTCGCAGTTCTTGAAAGCCGTATTCTCGTAAACTGCCATCACTCCAGGAGATTTGTAGAGTTGCGTCGGGGGTTAACGATAATGTAGTCGGTCGCGCTGCCATCAGACATTCCTTGTTCGCAGGTCGATAAAGCGTTTTGCCTTGCCTTCAAACCGGGGCAGCGACTTTCCGTCGACTGGATCAACTGCAATCCTCAGCCCAAGTTTGATTTGGAGTTGCTCGCCGAGTTGTGTAGCGACAACTGGATCCGTTTCGACCTCCACTTTCAGTTCATCCATTGCACCGTTGTGGCTTGCCGTCAAACGGAATTCACCTATATCTTGAAAGCCTCGGATGATTTGCTCGACTGCACTCGGTAAGATGTTCACTCCGCGAATGATCAGCATCTGATCAGTTCGTCCCAGAATGCCATCGGCCAGATGCGTGAATTGGATCCCCTCGTTTGTTGTCGGCGGGTTACAGCGGACCAGATCGCCGGTCCGGTATCGGAGGATCGGATGCCCGATGCGGCCCAGGGAGGTCAGGATTAATTCGCCGATCTGATTTTCTCCGACCGGCTCATTCGTTTTCGGATCAATGCATTCGGCGATAAATTCCGCCTCATTTACGTAGAGGCCTGGACCGTGCAATGTGCCAAAGCCCCACGGGCCGATTTCGGTTGCCCCGGCATGATCCAGAACACGGGCATCCCATGCATTCTCGATTTGCCTCCGAACGGATTCCAGCGAGCCGCCCGGTTCGCCTGCTACCACAATTGTGCGCACCGCAGAGAGGCGGAGATCTTGGTTACGTTCTTTCGCAACTTCAGCCAGTCGCAGGGCATAGCTTGGGGTGCAGAACAAGCAGGTTGCATTCAGGGTATCGATTCGCTCGAGGCGAGCAAGTGACGAGAGTCCTCCGCTAGGAATAGCCAGACAGCCACGGTTGACCAACGCATCAAATGCTGACCAGAACCCGATAAACGGGCCGAATGAAAACGCGAGCAAACATCGATCGGTGGAGTTGATTTCGGCTGCGTCCAGGACATATTGCCAGGTATCGGTCCACCATTGCCAATCTTCTGGTGTATCGAGCACTACGAGGGGCTCACCGTGCGTTCCCGAGGTTTGATGAAATCGGGTGTATTGTTCGACCGCAAAAGTGCGATTGGCAGCTCCTCCCTGCAGGTCATCTCCCACCAACTCGTGCTTAGTGGTGAACGGAATATTCGCCAGATCGCCGATCCCCTCAAACGGCAGTTTTTGCCCCGACAGTTTGCGGGCATAAAATTGATTTTGGGGCAATATATCCCGCAACAACTGATTCAGGCGATCCAGTTGATAATTTTGGAGCGCCGGCCGATCCAAAGAGCTTATTTTTTCGCGATCGGCTTCAGTATTCATATGCCGTATCGTAGCTCATGGGTGGCAACTGGTGAATCGCCTGCAATGACAGATTTCACGGCATCACGAGGCATGCTGCTTAAGGCCGTGATCGACCTTATCTCTCACGCTTTTCCCGATCCACTTTGCCGGAGATCTTCGGCTGGGCCTGCTGATTGAGAAACGCGAACAGACTCGCGATATCCTCAAGAGAGAGTTCATTCAGCAGACCTGCTGGCATGGTCGACTTTTTATTCGGTACAATTTCGTCGATATCCTCTGCGGCGACAAAGATTTCATTTCCTTCGGGATCCAGAACGACAACGCTGCCATCCTTTTTCTCTTGAATCACCCCAGTGAATGTTCGACCGCTCGCAGTCGCCACGGTCTTGGTGGCATATTGGTCAGATATAAAGTGCGACGGGTAGAGGATGGATTGTAAAAGTTCTTTTTTCTGAAATCGTTTGCCGACACTACTTAGGTCAGGCCCAACGCCACCCCCGATCTCGCCGAAACGGTGGCATTTGATGCAATCAGCTTTGGCATAAACGAGCCGTCCCTGCTCTGCGGTTGCCGCCAACGCATCATCGCTGTCGAGATACTCTTCGAGTTCATCAAATGTGTAGCGATCCAGTGCAGACTCTTCCGGAAGGACTGGATCCGGAAGGTCGGGATAGTTAGCTCGAAACCATTCCTGCCACGCGGTGACCTTCTCTTTTTCATTTGCAGCATCTTTGGCCGGATTTTCTCCGGTCCATTTTGCCAACAGGGTCGTCGCTAGACGACGGCCCAGATCCTGATTCTGACTGAGGCCTTGCAAAATCAAATGGCGAAACACGTGCGGTTCTTCAGAGACCTTGGCGGAGGCGGCGAGTTTTGCCATCACAGCCACCGCATAACCATCCTCAAGAATATTGAGCGAACGAATCAAGAGCGGCCAATTCGCTCCATCGGCCTGCTGAGCCAACGCGACCGCTAGAATCTCGCGACGCTCCGGCTCATTTTCAAACAACTCGCGGAGATACGCCATTTCCTCATCTCTGCCACTGCGGGCCAGGACAGCAGCAATCCCGATGCGTAATCGAGAGACCGCTTCTCCATCTTGGTCGACCAGAGCGCGGTCGAGTCGAATGAGCTTACCGAGGAGAGCATCGTCGGGGTGTTTCGGAAGAAAAGCAATCGTTCCCAGTGCCGCGCCTGGCCATTCGACTCCCCGATCTAAAACGAGGGCATGTTCTTTTTTGTCCATTTTTGAAACAAATCGTCGGGCTGCTTCGTCGAGATAACGAGTGTGTGACTCGCTTGTCGAATCTTTCTGTAATTCAGCAATCAGTTGCAAAATTTCAAACTGTTCGGCAGGAGTCCAGCCTTTTGCGACAAACGGAGCATGGGTAATCAGGTGCGTCTTATCCTCTAAGGGAAGATCGCTTTTGAGATAGTCCAAATAACGCGTGGCTACTAGATTTGATTCTAGATAGGCAAGCAGGCGAACGAGTTCGCGATTGATAATCGTGTTTCCCGAAGGGAATTCACTGGCAATTTGGCTGGCGGCATCGGAAACATCCTCCCCCTTAATTTTTCCATGCAGCAGAGCAAGTTGCATAACGCGAAGTAGTTCCAAAAATTCGCGATCAGCAATAAACGACTCTGTCCAGCGGTTAGCAGCTCGAAAAACGTCAAGGCAAGTTTCTTTTGAGGGTCTGGTTCCGAGAATTGCGGCACCTCCCACAAGGAATACACGTTGCTCTTCAGTATCTAGCACCAGATCTTTCCAGGCAGCAAGCGGTATGTGTTGCAGCGTTTTTGCCGCTGCCCAGGCAAGGTGTCGATCACCGTGCCCGAGGAGATTGACCAGTTCTTCAGTCGGTGTTACGTCGGGACCAATCCTGGCAATCGATTCGCAGGCCGTCCTGCGGACCACAATATTCGGATCGTCAAGCAATTCGATCAAGCGGACTCTTCCCCCGGCATGTTCCGGATGGAGTCCCAGGAAATAGGTTGCTTTTCGACGAATTCGGCGATCACGATCTCGGGAAAGTTCCACCAAAAGCTCTGCGGTGGGTTGTGGACCGTATAGTTGAAGCAAATCGATTGCTCGAGAACGCAAAATCGCATCGGCAGCTGAGTCGAGTACAATTGACAACAATTCGTCTTCCCAGGTCTCGGCCAATTCTTCTTTTACCAACGCAATCTGTTGACGGGCCCAGGCCGTTTGGAATTGTGGCTGTCGCAGAGCAACCTCGATCCCGGTACCAAGATCCTGGACTTGCGGGGGCACACGGCCGGTCCAACCGACACGATAGACGCCTCCCTCGGTGCCACGACCACCCGTGCAAAAATAAAGCATGCCATCAGGACCAACTTCCATATCGGTCACATTAAGCGGATTGCCTTCAAGAAAAACGTTTACTTCCCCTGTGTATGATGCGCCCTGCCGCTTTATTCGCACATCAAGGATTCGCCCTTGCGCCCAGTCTCCTACAAATAAAGATCCGTGATATCGCAACGGGAACATGAAGTGGTCGTAGACCGTCATACCGGTCGGCGAACCGTTCCCCGTTTCAGAAAAAGCGGGGAGGCTATCGATAAAGTAATCGGGCCACTTTGCCCAACCACTTCGCCAGCCGAATTCGGCACCCGGAATTACATGATTCCCACGTGTCGGACGGTGCCACGTGCTACCCTGATCCCACTCCATATCGGCATCCCAAGTAAAGAGGTCGCCTTCCGCGTTAAAAGCCATGTCGTAGGGGTTTCGCAGTCCCCCCGCAAAACGCTCAATTTGCCCACCCGCCGGATCGACTCGCAGCACAACCCCGCCGGGTGCTTTTCCAGAATTAGCGTGGCCTCTTGGGTCCTCGTAGCGTGGCTTTACGAGGTCACCCTCATAAGTGAAACGATACGGACTCTGAGGTGAAAAATCGGTTTCCAGTTGGGTGAGATTGCCAAGCAATAGATAGATCATGCCGTCCGGACCGAGTTGTAGCGCATGGGGACCATGTTCCTGCATTCCCGTGGGGAACGCTATCACCAGGTCAATGTGATCGATCACACCATTACGGTCATCGTCCGAAAGACGATAAAGCCCTGCGCCCCGTGGCCCATCGCCGGTCACCATTACTTGCCCGTTCATTGCCAGGATGCCCTGGCAGCTTTTGACTTGATCACAATAGGTGGTCACCGTTTCGGTAATGCCATCACGGTCCATATCCCGAATCAGCAGCAGAGGGCCTTGCTCACGCGATGCGATGATGTTTCCGAATTCATCAAATGCCATCGCGATCAGTGATCCAGTGTCATCGGAAGACGTTACGCCTTCTACACGGAATTCGGGACTCACGCGAAAGCGATCGGTCTTAACATTTTTGCGTTGGAGTCGAGTGGACCCTACCGCGGTTTGGCTTTTATTTGCGCTGACGGCGAGCGGTGTTTTCCAGATGCGACCATCGTCTGCGGCTGACAAAACTCTCGCGGGTTGCCAGCGACTGTCGAGGAATTCAGATTGTTGCCAGTTCTCATTTGATTCCAAATTTGTTTTCCAGGTGGAATTAGTGACCATGTGAAAAATTGCATTCCGAGTTCCACGAAGTGAAATGGTCGCTACAAGTCCTGCCGGCCCTGCCGTATTCTTGATCGCTTCGATGGCAACCACATTACGACCGGCGCGGAGATAAGGGGTGAGCTGATGGCGTTGCAGTGTCTCGGGCCCGCTTCCGACAGTAACCTTGATTCCATTGACATAAAGCGAGTATCGGTCGTCACACGCCAAGTCGATCCACCCCTGACTTTTGTCCGGAATGATGAATGTTTTACGGAAGTAGCAAATACCGGCGGGGTTATTGCCACCCGGTCGGTCTGCCGACCATATCCAGTTGGCGGTTGGAACCGCATCGGACTGCGCAGCGGCAAAACTCCAAAGCATGCAGGTGGAGAGTAATCCCGACAGGCTGATGATCAAAAGATAATACTTCAGTGTCCGGACGCTGGCGGCAGAGTCCATCCTGTTTCTCCCTCATCCGCATGTGAAAAGATGCAGCGGGATTCCTCTCCCGCCCACGCTACGTGGTAAATGTTCCCCGACGTGGCTGCGGAGCTTACAAGCAGGCGGCTAGCAAAACAACAGAGGTTTCTCGGTGGGTGATGGCACTGCTGGCGATGTTTTTAAGAGGTCGTTCTTGATCGGCTCGATGGACGAAGGGAGTCCTTGCTTGTGGGGTGATCTGGCTTGCGGTACCATCTCTGCTTGCAGCCGAGTGTCGATTTTCCGTACACCATGGTACTCCGTAAATTCTTATTATCTCGAGGAAAATTGCATGAACACGCCGTCCCGCACATCGCTACTGTGGATACTTCTGGCCATATTCGTTGGATGTTCGCAAGAGGTGAACAATGATGTGGGCAGTGAAGACGATTCGGAAGAAACATTTGTCTTGGGGGATTTACTCAAACCGTTTGACCCGCCTTCGCTTGAGTCGCTTGAGCAGAGTGTGGCGAAGGGTGGTGGTTGGATCGATCGACCGGTTCTCGACAGTCTTGTGCTGTTGCGAGAGCGACAAGCGAAAGAACCGATCCTGGCGACGGTGGATCAGGCGTTGGCCTTGCGAAACAATTCGGATGAAGAAAATACAAAAATCTTAAGTGCACTTGGCCGTCTTCCAGAAAATGATACGGAAGTGAATTACGCGGCTCAAATTACACGAGCCACGCCACAAGCGCTGAACAACCAGAATCCGTTGCTTGCCAGTTCGATGACGGAGTTTGAGGTGTCGAGTCTGACCGGCTTTGGACTTTTCGGATTCGACTGGAATTTCACCCCTTTCGCATCGCAAGATGCGGTGAAATCCTGGCAGACTAGCAAAGATGGTTTGTATGACAAAGTCATCATGCGCAACGATTTGCTCTGGAGTGACGGCACCCCGATCACTGCACATGATATTGAGTTCAGTTTCAAAGTCATTATGTCATCGCAAGTACCGATTCGCGCACAGCGGACTGGAACAGAAGCCATTAAATATGTGAAAGCCTACGACGATCAAACGCTTGTCTATTTTCATAATGAGCCGCTTGAAACAAACGTCTGGAATATCAACTTTTCAATCATTCCCAAGCATATCTATGAAAAGTCGCTCGCTGATGATCCTACGCTCGTCGATAGCGATTACCACGTGCAGATGGAAGAAAGTCCGGTGACTGGCGGGGGATATGAAGTGATCAAACGGGATCAAAGGGAAGTGGTTCTCAGACGTCGGGAATCGGCATATATGTTTGATGGAAAACAGGTTCGCGAGAAACCTTTTTTTGAAACGGTGCGACTGCGGATCATACCCGTGTCGAGCGTTCGTCTCCTCAGTCTGGAGGCAGGGGACATCGATGAGATGAATCTGGAGCCACAGCAGTGGAGTGATCAAACGAATGGTGATGATTTTTACCAACGCTGCACCAAAGCCCGAGGGTTGGAATGGACCAGTTTTTCCTTTCAGTGGAACGCGAATACTCCCTTTTTTGCCGATCCCAAGGTGCGGCAGGCCATGACTTGGGCGTTTGATCATGAAGAAATGCTCCGCGTGCACCGCAAAGGGCTGGATCAGCCCTGCACGGGCACCTATCACCCGACCTCGCGCTGGTATCCCGGAAGTGGCAACGCAGTCGGAGTCAAAATAGAACCGGTCAAACAAAACCTGGAGAAGGCGAAGCAGCTCCTCGATGAGGCTGGCTGGGTGGATACTGACGGGGACGGTTATCGTGATAAAGAGATTAACGGGAAAAAGCGAAAATTTGAGTTCACGATTATTGTGCGGAATGCAAAAGAGCGAATTGATCTTTGCGAATTGCTTGCACAGAATTTGCGATTGGTGGGAGTTGCCTGTAATGTAAAGCCTCTTGAATCGGCAACCCTTCAAGACAAACTATTTAACAAGCAATTTGCTGCTGCGTTCGGCGGTTGGGGAACGGGAGCCGATCCAGACACCTCGGAGAATATTTGGGGCAGCGGACAGCAACGGAATTTTGTCGATTATAAAAATCCTCTTGTTGATGAACTGTTCGAGGAAGGTCGCAAGTTACCGGAAGATCGCAAATCCTGGAAAGATTTGAAACTCTGGAAAAATCAGGAGGTGCTCGCTTACTTACAGGTAGACTCCGGGATGGCACAAAATAAACCCTCTCGGGAAGATTGTTATGCGGCAATTCATGCCCTTCTCTGGCGGGATCAACCCTATACCTGGCTATTTTATCGAAATGCCTATCATGGATTCAACAAACGTCTGCGCGGATACAATTTCAGTCCGCGAGGTATTTTTGGATATGGACCGGGATTCAGCAGTCTCTGGATGCCGCAGGAAAGTTAGGACCTGCATCCGATATGGGGACATCGGAGTTGACGGGCAATCGGTGGGCGACTAAGAATTCGGGATGCTTAATTATCTGATCCGTCGGATTATATTCGGCGTAGCAACGCTGCTGGTGATCACGTGTGCGGTCTATGCCCTGATTCGGCATATGCCGGGGACGCCGCTCACGCTTGATCTGGCTGAGATGAGTCTCGACCAACAGATCAGCCCTTCCGAGATGAAACGGTTGGAGCGACAATATCATCTTGATCGGCCCTGGTATGTCGGCTACTGGCTTTGGCTCGGGAATTTGGGCCGTGGGGAATTAGGCCGATCGATTAAAGAAAAGAAACCAGTTTCTCAAGTCATCGGCGAGCGGGTTCCTCGAACACTTTTACTCTCCGGCACATCCTTAGTGTTGGCCTACCTGCTCTCGCTTCCTCTGGGTCTCTACAGCACCGCCCGTAGTGGAAAAATCGATGAGCGGATTGTGAGTACCTTGCTTTACATGCTTTATGCAGTACCGACTTTCGTCGCGGGCCTCTTGCTCTTGGTTTTCTTCTACAAGGATTTAGCAGGTACTCCCTTTCAGTTAGAACCCGGTATGTTTAGCCGGAACTATAGTACACTCTCACCAGTAGGGCAGGCGCTGGATGTTGCGAAGCACATGATTCTCCCCGTGATTTGTTTTACTTATGGATCCCTTGCCTATTACAGTCGATTTATCAAATCGAATATGGAAGAAGTTGTCAGGCAAGATTATATCCGTACTGCCAAAGCCAAAGGTGTTGCTCCCACTCGGATTCTCCTGCAGCATGCGTTTCGCAATACACTCATTCCATATGTCACCATGATCGGTCTAACCCTGCCCGCATTGATCGGAGGTTCGGTGGTTCTGGAATATATTTTTAATTGGCCTGGCATGGGAACGCTTTATCTCGACGCGCTTTCCCAACGAGACTATCCAGTCATTATGGGACTCACCCTGATGTTTTCCGCATTGACGCTTGTGGGCCAATTGTTGGCCGATGTCTTGTATGCCGTGGTGGATCCCCGGATCTCCTATCAGTAAATCCCGAAAGACGCAAAGCACAAAACGATGTCGCAAGACGCCATAAACCACGCCACGCAATCGATCGGTTTCTGGGCCGAGGCATGGATTCGTTTTCGTCGTCAGAGATTGGCGATGGCGGCCCTGATATTTGTCGGCTTGTTGGCGTTGATCGCCGTTTTCTCTCCGGTGATTGTGGGCACGAAACCAATCATTTGTCATTACAAAGGTGAATATTATTTTCCGGCCACCGGATATTTTTATGAGCGATGGGAAAATCCGATTTTTATCACCGATGGTGTGATCTACAGCTATCCGCAGAAACTAAAAGAAAACGACCCTGAGAGTTGGGCCATCTGGCCGATCATCTACCAAGATCCTCTTAGGCGTGTGCGTGACGGCGAGTGGAATGAAGGCCGTGGCAATCCGATCGGATCGGCAGGCACGCCCAGTCGGCGTAATTTGTTCGGCACCAATGATCTGGGAGAAGATGTATTTGCCAAAATGATTCACGGTACTCGTATCGCGCTGCTGATCGGGTTTGTCTCTACAGGAATCGCAACGGTAATCGGCATCTTTGTGGGAGCAACGGCCGGTTTCTTTGGCGGCAAGATTGATTGGGCACTATCCCGGGCCATTGAGATTATGATGTGTATTCCCACGCTGATCCTGATTCTTGCCTTGATATCGATTATCGATAAACCAACGATCTGGCATCTGATGGTCGTAATCGGTGTTTTCGGGTGGACCGGTATTGCGAGACTGACCCGAGCAGAATTTTTGAAACTCAAACAACTCGAATACGTGACCGCTGCAAAGGCCTTGGGATTTCGATGGCCGCGACTGATGTTCCGACACATTCTACCGAACTCGCTTGCTCCGGTGATTGTACCCATCACTTTCGGTATTGCAGCGGCGATCTTGCTGGAATCGACCCTTGGCTTTTTAGGAATCGGAGCCCCGGATAAGACAAGTTGGGGCAGATTGCTTAATGAGGGTAAAGAAAACTTGCAGATGTGGTGGTTGATTGTTTTCCCGGGAGCCGCCATCTTTCTTACCGTGTTGGCTTATAATCTGATCGGTGAAGGGATTCAGCAGGCAACGGATCCTACCTTGAAGATTTCCAAGCATTAGCAACATGGTGAATGTTGATTTTGGGAAATAAATAGTGAATCGTTCATTCAATCGGACAACGCGTTGATGGAAAATCTTCTTCAGATTGCTGACTTGCGTACCTACTTTCACACCGAGGAGGGAGTGGTCAAGGCGGTTGATGATGTGACATTAGACCTCAAGCGGGCACATACGCTAGGGATCGTCGGCGAGTCGGGTTCGGGCAAGTCGGTCACGTCGCTCTCGATTATGGGGCTGTTAGGTGGAAACGCTCAGATTGAAAGCGGAAGCATTGCCTTTCTGGGACGTAATCTCGTCGGATTGCCCGATGCCGAAATGCGGCATGTTCGTGGAGGGGAGATCAGCATGATTTTCCAGGAACCGATGACGTCACTGAATCCGGTGTTCACCGTGGGGGATCAAGTGATTGAGGCGATTCGCCTGCACCAAGCCCTTACGCACCAGCAGGCTAAAGCTCGAACCATCGAACTCTTTGCCGAGGTGGGGATACCGAACCCAGAGCAGCGCGTGGACTATTATCCGCACCAGATGTCCGGCGGACAGCGGCAGCGAGTGATGATTGCGATGGCGCTCTCGTGCAATCCAAAATTACTGATTGCCGATGAACCGACAACCGCGCTCGACGTTACGATTCAGAGCCAGATTCTCGACATGCTGCGTGACTTGCGCGACAAGAGGGGCATGGCAGTTATATTTATCACGCACGATTTAGGTGTGATCGCTGAGATAGCGGATCATGTGGCAGTCATGCTCGAAGGCAAAGTCGTTGAATACGGCGATGTGCTACAGATATTTTCCAATCCGAGGCATTCTTACACCAAGGGCTTATTGGCCTGTCGCCCACGGTTGGACTCGCCTTTCCGACGCTTACCAACGGTGGCCGACTTTATGGAGGTGCGGGAAGAGCATGGTCAGCAAGTTATTGTAGAGAAACAGCTCGAACCGGAGAGGCAGGAGCAACTTTACCGTGAAGGCCGTGGTCGGCTATTACACCCAGGTTCTGAGGCATTAATTGCTTCTCTAGGCAGAGATGTTGGAAGCCGTTTGGTTGATGCGACGGTTGTGCCCGCTGGGACAAAACCACTGCTTGATGTCCGAGATCTTCACGTCCATTTTCCCGTGAGAAAAGGATTCTTTCAACGCGTTGTGGATCAGGTGAAAGCTGTGGATGGGGTCAGTTTTCAAGTGTATCGTGGCCAAACGCTTGGCTTGGTTGGGGAATCGGGCTGTGGAAAAACAACGACCGGTCGGGCGTTGCTGCGTTTGATTGAACCCACTTCCGGCGAGGTATCTTACGACGGTATCTGTTTGTCTGAATTGAACCAAACAGCCTTGCGTAAATTGCGGCGTCGAATACAAATTATTTTCCAAGATCCCTATGGTTCCTTGAACCCGCGGATGACAATCGAATCGGCAATTATCGAGCCGATGAAGCTGCACGCAATCGGTCATTCTCATAGAGATCGGGTAGATCGCGCTGTATCCCTGCTTGAAGAAGTTGATCTGAGTGCCGCGCATCTGCGACGCTATCCGCATGAGTTTTCGGGAGGGCAGCGACAGCGTATTTGCATCGCCCGTGCACTCAGTGTGGAACCCGAGTTCATTGTCTGCGATGAATCCGTGTCAGCGCTTGACGTGTCGGTGCAGGCGCAGGTTCTGAATTTGCTGAGTGATTTGCAAGAGCGACGCAAGCTTACCTACATTTTTGTGAGTCACGATTTGTCAGTCGTCAAATTTATGGCAGATATGATGGCCGTGATGTATGAGGGAAAATTCGTTGAGTTTGGCATTTCAGAACAAATTTATGCGAACCCTCAGCAGGAATATACGAAACGGTTGATTGAAGCCACGCCCGATGACAATGTGGAGCATATCCGTTCGAGGCTTCAGGCACGCAGGCCTGCTGCGGGCGAATAATTTCAGGCGACTGGTGATGTGATCGGCATCGACCGATCCTCCAGAGCGCCCCCCAGCATGGTCTCACAGCGGGCGAATGTTTCCCACAGTCGGATCACGCCATGGGGATTTATTAATCCCAGCAATTCAAGATCATCGGAATCACAGCTTTGTAAAACGGATGCCCCGATCCGATAGTTCAGGCGAGAGGAGAATGCACCTGCTGTCGCCGATTCACAGATCACCTGCCGGGCAGATGCGATTTTCAGCGCGGCGAGTTGCGGGCCATCTCCACTTGTCCATTTCGATCGTAGATCTTCAGCAAAATCCAAGCAACGTTGTGGATTCGGTGCAAATCGACTGACTGGCTGTAATTGTTCCATGTGTGCTAAGAGTAGGTCTGTCCAACGGCGTGACCTACGGAAAAGATCTTGCACTAAGACGCAAGATTTTTTTTCTGGGAGGCAACGCTCTAATCTTTCCATGGTGCGTTGCATCAGCTTGCTATGTCGTTCAAGGATATCGCAGGCCGGATTTTTGAAACGCCCTGTAGGAATCGCCGAGTTAGTATCGGTAAGGTTCTTCTGGGTATCGGATAGAATTGCGGCCCAAATACGGGCGAGCGGTTCGCTGAGGATCATCTCCGTGATTAGGGCGAGAATTGATGAAGGATGTGCGGGTATTTTAAAAGAGGTTTTTTTTTCTGCTTTCGTGTCACACAGTGTCGGGCATGGTGACGCCGAAGCGGAGTGTCGCAAAGAAGGTAGGTGAAATGTCCAGCGATCGAGACGATCGCACGACGCAGCCCAATAGTCGTGCAGATGACTGCTGAGTCCGCGTTGCAAATTACGATTGATTGTTGGGGGAGCGACTGCCAGCAGACAAGCGAGTTGGATTAGATCCTCGGCTGGCATTCGCTTATCGATTAAATCTTGAAAAAAATGAGGCATGGCAGACAGTGGATGCAATCGGTTTGCCAAACGAGCGATGCAACCATGGCCTGTCATTTAGAGGAACCAAAAAAGGCGATTTCCTCGGTCAATCTTCATGCAATACCCATTTTTACTTCACTCGCTTGATTCTGATGCTCTGCGCATTGTTGCGTTTAATCAACGGAGACTTGCAAAAAAACGCTTAAGATTGTTTCACTTTTGCAACATATTGCCGCAGTGAATACTGAATCTCGGTCTCGCTTCAACATTGCCGCTTGCGTCCTGTGCATTTGGACAATCCTTGTCGGTAAGGCGATTCTGCTGCAAATCAGGAATGAACGCGTTGAAATCTTTCAAGCTTCTGTTGAGCAACCCGATAGCCTTCCGCATGCGACTCTTGACTGTTCCCTGGGGAATCCCGATTCGGTCGGCTGCCTCTCTAATTTTGAGACCTCTGTAATAGACCAATTCGACTGGTTGCCGCAGGGATGGAGGAAGATTATTCACGGATCGACGAACGCGCACTCGGACCTCCTCCCTCTCCAGGTTCTGGCCGGGTGGCGAGACTGTGCTTTCAACGCGATGGAGTAAATTCTGAGGTGCTTGTTTGTCTTTTGTTTGTGACTGATCGAGGCTTTGCATGCGGTGGCGATTATTTTTCCGTTGCAGGTCGATCGCTTCATGGGTTGCAATCGCATACAGCCATGGTTTAAGAGGACGACCGGGATGGAATTGATTTCTTTTCAGGTGCATTTTAAGAAACGTTCCTTGCCGTGCATCCTCGGCCCATTGTGCATTTCCAAGTAAACGAAATAAGTGACGAAAAATTTCGTCTTCATAACGATGCACCAATTGATCAAAGAGGCGACGATCATTGGTGGCTAGATAACGACTCCAGAGGAATTCATCCGATTGAAAAATTTTATTGCTGGCATTTAAAGTTTGCGGAAGACGATCAAGATTCTGGATTCGATTAACCATCATGGCCTGCTTTCTGTACACATCCATTCGTACCATTCAACGAGAAATCACTCCGTCGGATCAAACAAGCGATCCGCTGAGAACGTTCTCGTTGGCAAACGTGACGAAATTGGAATTTGGTGTTGATGGATTCTGGAAGAATTTCCGTCTACCATCTGTAACTGAGAAAAGAATTAACTAGAGGAGAAAAGTTGAGAAAAGATAAGTTTGGAAAAGCCGATGTGTCTCTGGGTTAACCATCCACGGCGACGGCAACGGAGTAAAGGGCAACTCGTGTGCCATTTTAATTAAATTTACGTGGATGGACTTTTTGGAACAACATAACCTGATTAATGAACTAGCACTTACGCAATATGAATTGCTTTTGCTGGTTCGATTCGGCAGACTACGGCAAATAAGATTTTAGAAATATTTTCTTGGCATTTGCAATTTCTCCAGAGCCTGTGAAGTCCCTAGAATCTTGCTAGCACTGCCACTTCGAATATTAGTTTCATGATTAAACGTATTTTAGAACCTGAGGTCATGGAGTCGTCGGAAGAGGCCGTGGCTTATGATGCGATGGACCATCACGGGGTAAATATCCAATTTGTGCAGGATTTACTCGCTAGCGGTTGTCCCACTCGCGGGGCTGTTTTGGATCTTGGTACGGGCACTGCGCAGATTCCGATCGAACTCTGCCGGATGTTGCCCGAAATTAACGTTGTAGGGATTGATCTCTCGGAAGAAATGCTCAATCTGGCGGAGACGCATATTGCGTCATCCTCTTTTGGCGACCGAATTCGACTTGAAAAAGTGGATGCCAAAAAAATTCCTGATCAAACGATGCAGTATGATATCTGCGTCTCCAATAGCATCGTGCATCATATCCCTTCTCCGGCAGATATTTTTTTCCAGGCTGTTCGGGTCACGCGTACCGGGGGATTGTTCTTTTGGCGAGACCTTGTCCGGCCTGATAGTGATGCGGAGGTGCAGCATCTTGTCCAAACGTATGCTGGCCAGGAGAATGAGCATCAGCAGCGATTGTTTTCTGATTCCTTATATGCGGCGCTTCGTGTGGAAGAGGTGCAGTCTTTGGTGGCCGATTTAGATTTTGATCCCGCAGGAGTCACCCGGACAAGCGATCGGCATTGGACATGGTCTGCAAAAAAATGATCTGCATGTAAGAATGTATGTGACAAAAAAACGATACAGATTTCTTTGAGGTCTCGCGTGGAAAAATGTACAAACGATCGAATTATTGAAACAAATTTGTCAGAGGCTTCTGTATCTCAAGATGACCATGTCTCGGGCATGACGCCGATACAGCTAGAAGAGGCTCGAGAGATCGGCCGTCGCGAATTGATCACTTCGCTTTTGGGCCGTGGCGTGGATCTAGTTTATTTGGTGGCGGTCGTTGTCTTGATCGCACACCCGGACTCAGGG